>DAIOVT010000127.1:0-9400 GCA_036758885.1 Kineosporiaceae bacterium | reverse complement strand
TGACGGCCGACGTGAGGCTCGAGGCCGGCGAGGAGATGCGTCGCCTCAGTGCCGACCTGCGCGTGTTCTTCGACAATGATCTGGTCATCGATCTCGTCAGCGACAGGAGAGGGCAGGAATCCTGAGTTCTCACCTGGTTGACATAATGCCCATTATCGGCGTTGAGCAATAGGCGTGGCGACCCCATGATCATGTGAAGTCCGGAGGCATTTTGTGGCGTCTGAGCCGACAAACGCCTCCCGCCCTGGAGTGAACAGCGAGTGGCTTCTTGCGCCGACGGGATCAGTTGAGGCAATGACAGAACGGACTGACTAGGCCGGCGACGGCTCTCCGTACACTGCGCGCATGTCCACGCCGCCGTCGTTGAGTCCCACAATTGCTCTGCTCTCGGTGGCCCGGCGAACCGAACGTGAACTCTCCGAAGGACTTCGGCCGCTCGGACTCACGATTCGCCAGTACGGACTGCTCGGCCACATCCGGTCCAGCCCCGGGGTGTCGTTCAGCGAGCTGGCCCGTCGCTCAGGCGTCAGTGCGCCGAGCGCCCACACCATGGTCGGCACGCTGAGCAGGTCTGGTCTCGTGGTCGACTCGACGGCTCACTCCGGGTCGCCGTCCCGCCTGGCGGTGACCGACGAGGGAATCTCGCTGCTCGATCGGGCGGCGCTGGTGCGTGCGGACGTCGACGCGCGCCTGAGAGTGGAGTTCCCCGAGCTCTGCCGAGTTCTCGATGCGATGACCCTCGCGATGATGAATGATCGAGAGCACTAACCTTTAGGTACTATAAAGGCGTGGAAGCCCTACTGCTGTCATTGCACGTGATCGCGGGGATCCTGTTCGTCGGCCCGGTGGCCGTCGCGGTCAGCCTCTTCCCGAGGTTCGTCCCGGTCCTCGGCCCACCCGATCAGTCCGAGCCCGCGGAGGCGAAAAGCGTCCGTGTCGCCGCACATCTCCACCGGATCTCACGGGTGTACGGCGCGCTCGCGGTCGTCGTGCCCGTGGTCGGGCTGGTGCTCGCGGCGGTGCAAGGACGGCTCACCGAGGTGTGGATCATCGTGGCGATGGTGGTGACGGCGATCGCCGGCGGGTTGCTGATGCTGCAGATCGTGCCGCGGCAGCGGGAGGCCTTGGCCAGCACCGTCGACCGGGCCGGGCTGCGGACGGTCGGCATGCTCGCCGGGGTCTTCAACCTGCTGTGGGTGGTCGTCGTGATCCTGATGATCGTGCGTCCCGGGTCGGACTACTCGTGAGGCCGGCGTTGCGGGCGCTCGCCGTCCTGTCGGTGCTCGAACTGCTGAGCGTCGTCCTGCTGCTCGGCAACCTCGCCACCTGGCACGTCTCCGCCGTCGCGAGCGCGCTCGGGCCCGTTCACGGTGCGCTGTACCTCTCGGTCGCGGTGACCGCGCTGATGGCGCGAGATCTGTTGCGGACGACGCGAATCCAGGCCCTCATCCCGGTGGCGGGTGGAGCACTCACCCTGCGCAACGTACGGGTCGAGGCGGGTCGAGGCCACAACGCGTAGGTGGCACATTGGGAGGATTCGATCGCCGGGAGCCGTCCCCAATAGCGCGTGGGGAAGGCCGCATGTGCGGCGATCTCGTACTGACGGGGACCACTCGAGGAGCTACCGGTGTCGGCAGACCAAGAACACCTGCGAAACCTGTTGCAAGAGATCGAACCTCACGATTCGTTCGAGGCGGAACAGCTGTCCGAGGCCACCCACTGGGTGTCGGCCACGGCTGACCTGTACCGGCGGGTGCGGCACCCGGTCGCGCCGCGGCAGCACCTGGTCTCCTACTTCCTGCTGGTCGACAGTGCTTCTCGCGCAGTGCTTCTCGGCGACCACATCAGCTCGGGTCTGTGGCTTCCCTCCGGCGGACACGTCGAACCGGGCGAGGATCCCGCCGAGACGGTCCGGCGCGAATGTCTCGAGGAACTCGCGGTCGAGGCGCGGTTCCATCCGCGGCTCGGCGCCAAGCCGTTGTTCATCACCATCACCGAGTCCACCGGGCAGGACACACACCTCGATGTCAGTCTCTGGTACGTCCTCGACGGGCTCGAGGCCGACGAGCTGAAGCCCGACCCGAACGAGTACCTGAGTGTGCGCTGGTGGCCGGTCGCTGAGCTGCGAACAGCCGACCCGGCGCGGTTCGACCCGCAGCTGAACCGGATGCTGGACAAGCTCGAGGCCACCCTCTGGCGCGAGTAGCCACGAGAGCGAAGGCCCGAGACCGTTGCGGTAGGCGAACGCCACGAGCTGTGCGCGATCGCGGGCACCGAGCTTGGTCATCACGCGCTGCACGTGGGTGCGGACCGTGAGCGCGCTATCACCGCGGCCGCGGCCACGGTGAAGTTCACCGCGGCGTAGGCGACGGACTTCACCCGTGGTGCTTGACAGGTTAGTTATGCGGAATAACATTGAAGTTATGGAGCATAACTTCGTGGGAGAGCTGGAAACGGTGAGTGAGCAGACGAGTGAGCAGAGCGGTCGCACCGAGTTCGTGGACGTCGCCGGCGGACGCATCGCCTACGACGTGGCGGGGGCCGGGTCGCAGGGGCCGTTGATCGTGCTCTCGCCGGGCATGGCCGACACCCGCAGCACCTACCGGTTCCTGGTTCCGCCGCTGGTCGAGGCGGGCTACCGGGTGGCGAGCGTGGACCTTCGCGGGCACGGCGAATCCAGCACCGGTTGGGAGTCGTACAACCACGCCGACACCGCCGGCGACCTTGTTGCGGTGATCGAGAAGCTGGGCGGCCCCGCGGTGCTGGTCGGTCAGTCGTTCTCCGGGGCGGCGGTGACGATCGCCGCCGCGACCAGGCCCGACCTGGTGAGCGGCCTGGTCGAGATCGACCCGTTCACCCGGCCGCTGACGTTCAGCGTGGGCGCCTTCCTGAGGAACTCGCACAACTACCGTCGGGGTGCGATCGCCCTGATGCGGTTCGCGCTGACCGGGAACGTCAAGGCCTGGGCCGGCTACCTGGACATCGCCTACCCGGGACGCAAACCGGCGGACTGGGACAGCTGGCTGGCCGCGCTGCTGACGAACCTGCGCGACGGCGGCCGGGTGGCGGCGGTGCGCAAGATGATGACCGCCTCGGCGACGCAGAAGCAGGCGGCGGCGCAACTGGCCGACGTCCACTGCCCGGTGCTGATAGTCATGGGCAGTGATGATTCGGACTTCGCCGACCCCGAGGCAGAGGCCGCCGGGATCGTCGGCCAGCTGCCCGCCGGCGTGGGTGAGTACACGATGATCGAGCGGGCCGGGCACTACCCGCACGCGGAGTTCCCCGAGCAGGTGTCCGCGGCAGTGCTGCGCTTCCTGGCCGGGCGGGTCCATGCCTAGAGCGGGGCTGAACACCGCCGAGGTGGTGCGCGCCGGTGCCGACCTGGCCGACGAGGTCGGCATCGGATCGCTGACCCTGGCCGCTCTGGCGGAACGTCTCGCGGTGAGACCTCCGGCGCTCTACAAGCACGTCGAGAGCATCGGGGCGCTGCGCCGCCGGATCGCGATTCTGGCGATGACCGAGCTGAGCGAGGGTCTGCGTGAGGCGTTGCAGGGCAAGGCGGGCGTGGACGCGCTCACCGCGTTGTTCGCCGAGTTCCAGCGCTATGTTGTGCAGCATCCGGGCCGGTACAGCGCCACCACCGGGGCCGATCTCGGTTCGGACGGCGATCCCCTGCTGGCCGCCTCGACCCGGGTGATCGACTCGATCCGGGCGGCGCTGTCCGGCTACGGCATCCGGCCCGAGGAACGCGATCACGCCATCCGGATGCTGCGGTGCACCTTCCACGGGTACGCGATGCTCCTGGCGGACAACGGGTTCCGGTGGAGCAACGACCCCGAGCAGAGCGTCGCCTGGATGATCCGCTTTTTCGACGCCGGGCTGACCGCCGCCGGCGACCGGGCATCGACAGACCGGGCATCGACCGATCTGGTGACGCCTGCCGCCTCAGCCGGCGATCGATGAGAGGGCCGGTGCCTCGAGCGCGCTGAGCACGGCATGAATGGCCGGGCTGGTGTCCGAACTGCGGCGCCAGGCCGCCTCCACCTCGCGCCGTGGCTCGCGCCGCAGGGAGCGGGCCACCAGCGCCTCGCCGAGCGGCGGCCGGGCCAGCCGCGGGATCAGCGCCAGCACGCCGTCCGCGGTGACCAGCGACAGCTGGGTGGCGAAGTCGTCGATCAGATGCCGGACGTCGGGTTCGGCGGGAACGTCGGCGAAGAGCCGCCGGAACCATTGGTGGCATACGGTTCCGGGCGGGCTGGTCACCCAGGCCTGACCGACCAGATCGGACGCCTCGAGCGGTTCGTCGCTGCCGGCCAGCGGATGGGCGCGGTTCATCACGACGTCGCCGACGTCGATGTGCACGGTGCGCTGGGTCAGCGAGGACGGCGCCGGCGCGGGCAGTCCGTCGGCGTCGTGCACGAGTGCCAGGTCGGCCCTGCCGGAGTCGACGCTGAACAGCGCCTGCTCGGGATCCTGCTCGGTGATCAGCAGCTGCAGATCGGGGCAGGACGTCGCCAGGACGCCGACGGCGGGCGCCAGCAGACCCCGGACGGCGGTGGAGAAGGCGGCCACCCGCAACGTTCCGCGCGGGCTGCCCCGGGAGACCGACTGGGCCGCCTCCAGGCAGCGCTCGAGGGCCTGGAAGACCTCGGGGGCGGCGTCCACCAATGCCTGCCCGGCGGGGGTGAGCACCACTCCCCTGCCCGCAGGTGCCAGCAGCGGAACGCCCACCTGCCGTTCCAGGCGTTTGACCTGTTGGGAGACGGCCGAGGCGGTGAATCCGAGCTCGTCGGCGGCCCTGCCCAGGGTGCCCAGGGCGGCCACCGTGCGCAGGGCGCGGAGGGCGGCGACATCGATCACGGTGCCGATCATGTCGCCGACACCAGGCATTGTGAAGCGCATTGTGAAGCAGCATTGATGAATACCGGCAAGAAACCTTCGCTGGACCGCATAGGTCCATTCGGGTGAGGCTCGTGTCATGACCTACGCGACCACCGCAGCGACGTCCGCCTCAGCCGCCCAGCTCTTCGGGTCCAGCCTCGTTGCGATGGTCTCGCCGATGAAGCCCGACGGCTCGCTCGACGAGTCGGGCACGCACAAGCTGGTCGAGCACCTGCTCGCCACCGGATGCGACGGGCTGGTCGTCACCGGCACCACGGGCGAGTCGCCGACGCTGAGCGAGGACGAGTCGAACGCGCTGCTGGCCTCGGTGGTGGAGCAGGCCGGCGGCCGGGCCCGGGTGATCGCCGGGGTCGGCAGCTACGACACCGTCTCGACGGTGCGCCGCGCGCAGCAGGCCGAGGCGGCCGGGGCGCACGGTCTGCTCGTGGTCTGCCCCTACTACTCCAAGCCGACCCAGGCCGGTGTGGCCGCACACTTCGTCGCCGTCGCCGACGCCACCGAGTTGCCGGTGATGCTCTACGACATCCCCGGGCGTGCGGGCATACCGATCGAAGAGGCGACCCTGCAGACCCTGGCCGCGCACCCGCGGATCCGGGCGGTCAAGGACGCCAAGGGCGACCTGTTCCAGGCGATGTCGCTGATGCAGAGCACCACGCTCGCCTACTACTGCGGCATCGACGAACTGAACCTGCCCTATCTCGCCTGTGGCGCAACGGGTCTGGTGAGCGTGGTGGGCAACGTCGCCGGTGACCGCACCGCCGAACTGATTCGCGCGGTGCGCCGGGGCGACCTGGCGGCGGCGCGTGCGATCAACGAGTCGCTGATGCCGTTGACCCGGGTGCTGATGCGTACCTCGTCGGGGGCGATCATGGCCAAGGCGGCGCTGGCCGAGCTCGGGATCATCGAGGACGCGACGGTGCGGCTTCCGCTCGTCGAGTCGCCGGCGGAGCATCTGGCGTTGTTGCGCGAGGTGCTCGGCGAGGTGGCCGTCGCCGCCTGAGCCCGCTCCCGGCCGGCGTCGCCGAAGGGTTCCCCGCCGGGCGAGAACGGTTGCCCCGGTTCAGGATCCGAGCACCAGGCGCAGGTAGGTGTTGCCGAAGACCCGGTCCGGGTCGAGCCGGTCCCGCACCTCGGCGAAGTCACCGAGGTGCGGGTAGACCTCGGCCAGCGACGCGGCGTCCTGGTAGTGGATCTTGCCCCAGTGGGGGCGTCCCGCGAACTCGCGCATCAGTGCGTCGACCGCGCGGAAGTAGGGCTCGTGGTCGTCGCGCCAGTAACGATGGACGGCGATGTAGCCGCTGTCCCGCCCGGAGGCGGTCGACAGCCACAGGTCGTCGGCCGCGGCCAGCCGGATCTCCACCGGGAAGCCGATCCGCCAGCCGTTGCGCGCGATCAGGGCACGCAGTGCCCGGACGGCGTCCGGCAGCGCCTCGCGCGGCACCGCGTACTCGCACTCCCGGAACCGCACGTGCCTCGGGCTGGTGAACACCGCCGCCGAGGAATCGGTGAACACCTTCTCGCCCAGCACTTTTGTCGCCGTCCGGTTCAGTGGTGAGGTCAGCCGGGGAGCCCGGTGGGCCACCTCGCAGGCCAGCCACAGGGCACCGTTCTGCACCAGCCGCTGATCGACGAAACGCTCGATGCGTCCGGGGGCGGTGTGCGGGATGCCGATCGGCAGCCGGGTGTTCGTCTTGGTCTGCACCGTGGCGGTACCGGGCCACCAGTAACACTCGAAGTGGTCGGCGCTCGCATGGTCGTCGAGGTGATTCAGCACGTCGTCCAGGGATGCCGAACTCTCGTGCGCGCGAAGCAGGAACGCCGGCACGCACTGCACGGTCACGTCGACCAGGACCCCCAGTGCGCCCAGGCCCAGCCGCACCGCGGGCAACAGTTCGGCGTTCCGGGTGGCGCTGACCTCGAGCACCTCACCGGTGGCGGTGACCAGGGTCGCCGCGGTCAGTTGCGCGGCCAGCCCGCGGAAGGTCGCCCCGGTGCCGTGGGTGCCCGTCGAGGTGGCACCGGCCAGGGTCTGCCGGTCGATGTCGCCCATGTTCTCCAGGGCGAGACCGTGGGGTGAGAGCAGGGCCGGCACCTGATGCAGATGGGTCCCGGCGCCGAGCCGTACCCGACCGGTGGCCGCCTCGACGTCCAGCACCCCGTTCAGGGCGCTGAGATCGAGCAGGACCCCGTCGCCGGCGGCGATCGCGGAGAACGAGTGCCCGGCGCCGACCGCCTTGACCCGCAGCCCGTGCTCGCGTGCCGACCGCACCGCCGCCACCACCTCGCCGACACTGCCCGGCCGGACGACGCTGTGCGGGCGGGTCCGCTCGTTGCCCGCCCAGTTGTGCCACGCCGGGGCCGGGATCGCTTTCACAGGAACACCTTTCCCTCGCCGCGGTAGGTCGGCAGGGTGCCGCCGATGCGTCCGTCCTCGATCAGCACGAACTCGAACAGGTGCTCGCTCAGCTCACCGGCCTTGGTGTGCCGCAACCAGACCCGCTCGCCCACCGCCAGGGTGCGGGCCGTCTCGCCCTGCACGGGTGTCTGCACCTCGCCGGCCCCCTCACGGCCGAGGTAGGCCAGCCCCTGCGGCCAGACCACCTCGGGCAACCGGTCCGGTCCCGGGGGTCCCGAGGCGATCCAGCCACCGCCGAGCAGGGTGGCGATGTCGCCGTCGGCACCGGTGGGACGGCGCACCACGCTCAGGGCGAAGGCCGCCGCCGGTGCCGGGTCGAAGTGCTGGTAGCCGTCGAAGAGGTGCGGCCCGAAGAGTCCGGAGCCGGCCGCGACCTCGGTGACCGAGGGATCGGCGCGGGTCGACTCGATCGAACCGGTGCCACCACCGTTGACGAACTCCAGCTCGGCGACCCCCCGGACGGCGGCCACCGCGGCACTGCGGCGTTCCAGAAGCTCACCGGCAGAGGCCTTCTGGATCTTCCGGATCACCGAGCCGCGGCCGTGGCCGGCGTTGCCCAGGCCGGCGATCTGGGCCTCGTAGGCCATCACCCCGACCAGCCGGAAGCCCGGCCTGGCCACCGTTCGGGCGGCGAGGCGCTGCAGCTCGTGCGGTTCGCGCAGCGGCGAGCGGCGGGTGCCGACGTGCCCCAGGACGGCGTGCCGGTAGGACGCATCGAGTTCCAGGCAGACCCGCAGCTCGGGCCGCTTCGCCGGCGGGACGACGGTGTCGACCAGGTCGAGCTGGGCAGGGTCGTCGATCATCAGGGTGACCCGCTGCGCGAGTTCTGCCGAGTCGGCCAGGGCCTGGATCGCGGCCCGGTCGACGCTCGGGTAGCCGACCACGACGTCCTCGATGCCGTTCTCGCCGGCGGCCAGCCACAGCGCCTCGGGAAGGGTGTAGGCCAGTACCCCGGCGTAGCCGGGCAGCGCCAGCACGGAGTCGAGGACGCCGCGCACCCGGATCGATTTCGAGGCCACCCGGATCGGCAGCCCGGCGGCCCGGCGCAGCAGGTCGTGCGCGTTCCAGGCCAGTGCGTCCACCGAGAGCACACCGAAGGGCGGATCCAGTTCGGCGGTCGCGAGGGTGAGCGCGGGCCACCATCCGGCGCCGCGCCACGGGGTTCGGTTCGGGGCCGAACTCAGGCGCAACAATTGCCTGTTCACGGGGGTCACCGTGTCATACGGAATGGCTCGGATCAGGAATTGGCCGGGTTTCTCCGCGGGAGTCGCGCACCACGACTCCGCCGGTGATCACCGGTGCCTCCGGCGGTCGAAAGGGAGCTTGTCCGATTCTGTTCGGATCGGCCTGATACATACCTCGAAGCCGTCGAACCACTCCCCCGACACGGCCGGCCCCGGTCGCAGGTCAGGGAGTGACCGCGGTCAGCGGCTCGACCCGGTAGGCGCTGACGAGTCCCTCGGCGACATAGGGATCGGCCGCCACGAACTCGTCGATCACCTTGGGGTCGCCGACGTCGAACACCAGCAGACCGGCGCGCAGGGGGTCGCCGAGCGCCCCGGCCAGCGGCAGCCGTCCGGTCGCGTTCCACTGCTCGATCAGGGCCAGGTGCCCGGGGCGGTGCGGACCGCGCCGGTCAAGGATGTCCGCGACGTAGTCGTAGCTGAGGACGTAAAGAGTGCGAGCCATGGGTCCAAACCTGCCATGCCGGAGGCGATCTCCACAGCCTGCAACGGTTCGGTCCGCGGCGACGCGGCTGGTTGGCAGGATGGGGGCATGACTCGTTGGGACGAGGTCAAGCCCGATGCCCAGACCTACGCCGACCGGTTCGCGCGGCTCGCGGCCTCGGGCGCCGACATGCACGGTGAGGCGTCCCTGTGCGCCGCGCTGGTCGCACCGCCGGGGCCGGTGCTGGACGCCGGCTGCGGTACCGGGCGGGTTGCGATCGAGCTCGCCCGGCGCGGCTTCCGGTGCGCCGGGGTGGACGTCGACCGGGGCATGGTGGACGTCGCGGCCCGGGCGAGCACCGAGGTGGCGTGGGTCTGCCGGGATCTCTGCGAGCTCGGCGCTGATGACCTT
>DAIOVT010000126.1:0-9418 GCA_036758885.1 Kineosporiaceae bacterium | reverse complement strand
GGGCAAGGTCACCGCGCTGGTCGGTGACAACGGTGCCGGCAAGTCGACGCTGATCAAGGGCGTCGCCGGCATCCACGCCTTCGACGGCGGCAGCTACAGCTGGGAGGGCCGGCCGGTCGAGGTGACCAGCCCGAAGCAGTCCAACGAGCTGGGCATCGAGGTCGTCTATCAGGACCTCGCGCTGTGCGACAACCTCGACGTGGTCGCCAATCTGTTCCTCGGCCGGGAGGCGATGAACGGCCTCACCCTGAACGAGACGACGATGGAGCAGCGCGCCGTCGAGACGTTGCGCTCGCTGTCGGTGCGCACCCTGAAGTCGGTGCGGCAGAACGTGTCCAGCCTCTCCGGCGGCCAGCGCCAGACCGTGGCGATCGCCCGGGCGGTGCTCTGGAACAGCAAGCTGGTGATCCTCGACGAACCCACCGCGGCGCTCGGTGTCGCGCAGACCGAACAGGTGCTGAACCTGGTGCGACGGCTCGCCGACAACGGCCTCGCCGTCGTGCTGATCTCGCACAACATGAACGACGTGAAACAGGTCGCCGACAACGTCGCGGCGCTCTACCTGGGTCAGATGGCCGCACAGGTCAACGCCGAGGACGTCAGCTCCGGACAGATCGTCGAACTGATCACCACCGGCCGGACCGGCAGCATCGGCCTGAGCAAGGAGGCCATCGCGTGAGCGCGCCCACTCAGCAACAGGAGGAGCCGGCCCTGGCCGGCGCGGTCGGCCCGCAGAGCATCGGCTCGGCGATCTCGGACTACGTCGCCCGGCTGCGCGCCGGCGACATGGGCTCGCTGCCCGCCGTGCTCGGGTTCGTCGTGCTGGTGCTGTTCTTCTCGGCCAAGGCCGGCGGCTCCTTCGCCTCGGCCTACAACGCCGGCAACCTGCTGCAGCAGGGCGCCGGGATCATCTTCATCGCCATGGGTCTGGTCTTCGTGCTGCTGCTCGGCGAGATCGACCTGTCCGCCGGCTACGCGGCCGGCGCCGCGGCTGCCGTGATGGCGGTGCTGATGACCAGCAGGGGCTACTCCTGGCCGGTCGCGGTGCTGGCCTGCCTGCTCACCGGCGCGGTGATCGGGCTGGTGATCGGCTGGCTGGTGGCGCGGCTCGGGATTCCCTCGTTCGTGGTCACGCTGTCGTTCTTCCTCGGCCTGCAGGGCCTGATGCTGCTGGTGATCGGTGAGGGCGGCACGATCCGGATCAACGACGGCACGATCCTGGCGTTGCAGAACAACAACCTGCCGGTCGGTCTCGGCTGGGGGCTGTTCCTGCTGGCGGTGCTGGCCTACCTCGGCGTGAACCTTTTCGGACGCTTCCGGCGCACCGCCGCCGCCCTGCCGGTGGAACCGATCAGCCTGCTGGTGACCAAGGTGCTGGCGCTCGCGGTGGTGCTGGGCATCGGCACCTGGCTGCTGTCGGTCGAGCGCAGCCTCAACCCGGCGCTCAGCTCGATCAAGGGCGTTCCCTACATCGTGCCGTTCACCGCGGTGTTCGTGCTGGGACTGTCTTTCCTGTTGGCCCGCACCAGGTTCGGCCGGCACGTCTACGCGGTGGGCGGCAACGCCGAGGCGGCCCGCCGGGCCGGCATCAACGTGGCGACGATCAGGATCGTCTGCTTCGTGATCTGTTCGACGATGGCCGCGATCGGCGGCATCGTGCTGGCCTCCCGGGAGAACTCGGTCTCGCCGACCACCGGCGGGTCGACGACCCTGCTGCTGGCCGTCGGTGCGGCGGTGATCGGCGGCACCTCGCTGTTCGGCGGCAAGGGCCGGATCATGGACGCGATCATCGGCGGACTGGTGGTCGCGGTGCTGAACAACGGCATCCCGCTGATCACCCAGAAGGCGTGGGTCAACTACGCGGTCACCGCCGTGGTGCTGCTGCTGGCCGCGAGCGTCGACGCGATCGCCCGACGGCGAGCCGCCGCCTCCGGGCGGTGACCGGGCGTTCATGACCGAGGGGGGAACCGAACGTGGCCGCACCGTGGAGGACCTGCGCCGGCACAACCTCAGCGCGGTGCTGGCCTGTCTGCACGCGGAGGGCCCGCTGCGCCGCGCCGAACTCACCGCCCGGCTGCGGCTCAACCGCAGCACGATCGCCGATCTGGTCGCCCAGCTCTGCGAGGAGGGCCTGCTCACCGAGGTGGACGCACCCACCCGGGCCGGCGTCGGCCGTCCCTCGCCGGTGGTGCAGGCAGATCCGGACGGCGCCCGGGTGCTCGCCGCCTCGCTGCACGTCGACCACCTGAGGGTCGGCCTGTTCACCCTCGGCGGCACCCTCGTCGCCCGGCGCGAGCGCCGGCTCGGCAACCGCCGGCACCCGCCGGCGATGGCCGCCCTGGTCGCCGACGAGGTGGGCGAGCTGCTGCGGTCGGCGGCGCCGTCCGGGGTGGCCGGTATCGGTGTCTCGGTGCCCGGGCTGATCCGGCACGAGGACGGCACGGTGCGATTGGCACCCAACCTCGGCTGGGTGGACGAGCCGTTCGCCGCGCTGGTCCGCGGACAGCTCGCGGACCGGGGTGAGGATCTGGCGCAGCTGCCGGTGCAGGTCGGCAACGACGCCGATCTGGGGCTGCTCGCCGAACACCGCCGCGGTGCTGCCCGGGGTCTGGACGACGTGCTGTTCATCGCCGGCGAGACCGGCGTCGGCGGCTCCTTCATCACCGGGGGCCAGCAGATCCGCGGCGTCGGCGGTTACGCCGGTGAACTCGGCCACATGGTGATCCGGGCCGAGGGCAGCCGGTGCCACTGCGGTGGGCGGGGCTGCTGGGAGACCGAGATCGGCGCCGGGGCGTTGATCGAGGCACTCGGGCTGCCCGAACGCACCCAGGGCAGCGAGCTGATCGAGGTGGTCAGGGCGCTGCCGCACGGTGCCGAACCGCTGCGCGGGCTCGGCCGGGCGCTGGGCACCGGCATCGTCTCGCTGGTCAACCTGTTCAACCCGCGGCTGGTGGTGATCGGGGGACTGCTCGGTGAGATCTACCCCTGGCTGGCCGATCAGGTGGACGACGCGCTGCGCCGCACGTCGCTGGTCGCCCCCGCCGAGCAGGTCGAGGTGACCGTGCCGCACCTGGGCGCGGACGCCGCGTTGTTCGGTGCCGCCGAGCTGATCTGGAACGATCTGATCGCCGATCCGGTCGCCTTCGCCCGGCGCGTGAGGAGAACGGCATGACTGCCCCGGTGGTGCCCCCCGGGTGGCCCGAACCTGTGCGGCCACCGCAGAGCACCGGCTGGCAGCGCAGCGCGATCGGCTGGCTGCTGGACCTGTGCCCGGCCGACTATCGCGCGCACCCGGTGCTCACCCGGCACCCGCACACCCTGGTGCTGCTGGCAGGTCATCACGTTCGTGCCGACCTCGCCGCCCTGCACGAGGCGCGGGCCCAGGCCCGGGCCGAGCTCTCCGACCTGGTGCCGGCCACCGTGATCGAGGAGCTGCTCGAGGTGCTGGACGCCGAACAGGTGCGGCTGGTCGCCGCCGCCCGGGGTGTCCACCTGATTCGTGAGGCGTTGCGCGGCAACCGGTACGTGCCGCGGCTGTGATCGGGGGAGGACCCGCTCGCGGACGGGGCGCCGTCCGGGGCGATCGTCCCCGAACGGCATGGCTCCACCGCCGGTCATGACCGGTCCGCAAGCTCCCCGGCACGGAGCAGTACGCGGATCTGCGCCGGCCGGTAGACGGCGAGCATCGTCTCGGCGACGGCCGCCATGGCCGCGTGGTGGCCGGGCACAAGATGCGCCCTGATGCTGGTCAGGGCAGGATTCCCGATCCGGTTGGCGACGATCTGCGCGGCCAGCCGTTCCGCCAGGGCCTCGATCGTGTCGTCGTCGGCATCGTCGGCCACCGCCTCGAAGTCGTCGTCCAGGGGCCGGCGTTCCCGGGCCAGCTCGCTGAGCTCCCTGACCGCCTCCTGGTCGAGGACCAGGGGCATCACCGTGGCCAGTGCGCGATCGGCCGGGCCGAGACCGTCGCCCACGTCGGCGAAGCCCTCGGGGACGTCGACCGGGGTCTGATGCCGCAGCAGCCGTGCCAGCTGACCGCGGGCCCGCCGGGCCCGGTCGATGGTCGCCTCGAGTTCGGCGTCGAGCGCGCGGACGACGTCGTCCGGATCCTGATCGGCGTGCTGCATCGACGCGACCTGGTCGAGGGACATCCCGAGATCGACGAGCCGCCGGATCTGCAGCAGCCGGAGCAGGTGCGAGACCTGGTACTGCTTGTAGTTGTTCGCGTCGCGCTCGGGCTCCTCCAGGAGGCCGCGCCGGTGGTAGTAGCGAATGGTCTTGACCGTCGTCCCGGCCAGGTGGGCGAGTTGAGGAGTGCTCCACATCATCACAACGCTCCCCTCGGTTCGCCGACCGCGGTGACGCCGCAGGCTCGCTCACTACCTGAGAGCCAGCAGCAGCAGCATCGTGGTGTTGTAGACGATGTGCACGACGAAGCTGGGCCAGATCGACCGGGTCACCCAGAGCAGCATCCCGCAGCCGACACCGACCACAAAGGCGTCGAGGGTGACCAGGTTGACCCCGTGCGCCACGGAGAACACCGCCGAACTGAGCGTGACGGCGACCCACCCTCCCCACCGCTCCAGGAAGCTCATCAGGACGCCGCGGAAGAGGAGTTCCTCGCCGATCGGCTCGATCACCCCGCCCAGGGCGATGACGCCGAGGAAGACGGCGAGCCCTCCGGCCGCGGCGGCCTCGTAGTCGGACTGCACGTTCACCGCACCCGGGAACGCCGACGCGAGGATCGCGTCGATGAGCGTGGCCGCACCCACGGCGGCGAAGCCGACGCCGACCGCGATGAGCAACCACTTGGCCGGGACGCGCCTGAACCCGAACGCCGCCAGGCCCCGGCGGTGCACCAGTACGGCGGCCAGGAAGGCTGCTGTCGGGACCGCCGCCGACAACGCGAACTGGGTCAGTCCGGAGAGCTCCGGCGGGGTCGGCAGGCTGAACACGAAGGCGCCACCGGCGACGTACAGGACGACGGCGACGACGACGGCGACGACGAGCGGGGCCCAGCCGAGGCGGGCCTGACGGGGAGGGGAAGCCGGGTCCGACACGGGGTGAGCCCTTCGATCGGGGGAGAGGTCCCCAGAGCCGAACCTCTGCCCCTGGGGCAGAGTCAAGCCATCGGGGGCGCCGTCCCGGCCGCGGAGCAGGGATTTTCTGTGCAGGAACCGTGGTGAGGGCGACCTCCGCCCGCGCCGTCCGGCACGGAGACCTAGACTCGATGCGGCCCGGTCGTGCTCGGCCGGGTGCTGCGGCGCACTCAGGAGGCAACAGGAATGGTCGATCTCGGGACCGTCGACGGACCGGAAGACCTGCGCCCCCTCAGCCCCGAGGAGCTCGCCGATCTTGCCGAGCAGATCCGGTCCTTCCTGGTCACCGAGGTGTCTCGGACAGGTGGTCATCTGGGCCCGAACCTGGGCGTCGTCGAGCTGACCATCGCCCTGCACCGGGTCTTCGACTCACCCCGGGACCGGATCGTCTTCGACACCGGCCACCAGGCCTACGTGCACAAGCTGCTCACCGGACGGCACGACTTCGCCGGGCTGCGCCAGCGCGGCGGGCTCTCGGGCTACCCGAACCGTGCCGAGTCCGAGCACGACATCGTCGAGAACTCGCACGCCTCGACGGCGCTGTCCTGGGCCGACGGCATCGCCAAGGCGCACCAGCTGCGCGGTGAGGACGACCGGACCGCGGTCGCGGTGATCGGTGACGGCGCGCTCACCGGCGGCATGGCCTGGGAGGCGCTGAACACCATCGCGGACGGCGCCGACCGGCGGCTGGTGATCGTGGTCAACGACAACGCCCGCTCCTACGCACCGACCACCGGCGGCATGGCCAACCATCTGGCCACGCTGCGCACCACCCAGGGCTACGAGCGCTTCCTCGACTGGGGCAAGGCGCAGCTGCAGAGCCGCGGCCTGCCCGGGCGCCTCGCGTTCGAGGCGCTGCACGGGGTGAAGAAGGGCCTCAAGGACGTCGTCGCCCCGCAGGGACTCTTCGAGGACCTCGGCCTGAAGTACCTCGGCCCGGTCGACGGGCACGACATCGCCGCGATCGAGCACGCACTGCAGCGGGCCCGCGAGTACGGCGGGCCGGTGATCGTGCACGTGATCACCCAGAAGGGACGCGGGTACGCCCCGGCCGAGAACGACGAGGCCGACCGTTTCCACGGCATCGGGGTGATCGACCCGCAGACCGGTCGGCCCACCCAGCGCGGCGGCAAGGGCTGGACCGCCGTCTTCGCCGAGGAGATCACCGAGCTCGCCGGGAAGCGTCCGGATCTGGTCGGCATCACCGCGGCGATGCAGATCCCGGTGGGGCTGGACCTGTTCGCGCAGCGCTACCCGGACCGGGTCTTCGACGTCGGCATCGCCGAGCAGCACGCGGTGACCAGCGCCGCGGGCATGGCCTTCGCCGGGCTGCACCCGGTGGTCGCGGTGTACGCCACCTTCCTGAACCGGGCCTTCGACCAGGTGCTGATGGACTGCGCCCTGCACCGGGCCGGGGTCACCTTCGTGCTCGACCGGGCCGGCGTCACCGGTGAGGACGGCGCCAGCCACCACGGCATGTGGGACATCTCGATGCTCTCGCTGGTGCCCGGGCTGTGCCTGGCCGCGCCCCGCGACGCCGCGACGCTGCGCACGGCGCTGGCCGAGGCGGTCGAGATCGGCGACCGGCCCACCGTGCTGCGGTTCCCGAAGGGCAGCGTGCCCGACGACGTCGAGGTGCTCGAGCAGTTGGGCACCGGTCGCGGACGCATCGACGTGCTGCGTCACGACGGCCATCTCGACGGTCATCTCGACGGGCCCGAGGTGTTGCTGGTCGCGGTCGGGTCGATGGTGCCGCTGGCGCTCGAGGCGGCCGGCAAGATCGCCGCCCAGGGGGTGGCGGTGACCGTGGTCGACCCGCGCTGGGTGCTGCCGGTGCAGCCCGCTCTGCTCGACCTGGCCGCGTCGCACCGCCGGGTCGTGGTGATCGAGGACAACCTCGTGCACGGCGGCGTCGGCGCCGGGCTGCGCGAGGAGCTCAGCCGGCACGAGGGTGGCGCCGGCACCGCGGTGCAGGTCTTCGGCATTCCCCGGCAGTTCCTGATCCACGGAGCCCGCGCCGAGGTGCTCGAGGAGATCGGCCTCACCTCGCAGCGGGTCGCTCAGGAGGTGCTGGCCGACGTGCTGCGCGAGGCCACCACCTCGTCACGGGTGACCAGCACCGGTACCGCGAGGCCGCGTTCGGCCGGTGCGCTCAACTCGAAGGCCAGCGGAACGTAGTCGGGGTCGATCAGCGACAGGTCGTACCAGCCGGCGCTGCGTTGCGGAACGCCGACGGCGCGCATACCGGTGCCGTCGCCCGCGGCCAGCACCCGGCGCAGCGGCGCCATCGCCAGCAGGGTGAGCACATCGGTCCCGGCCACCGGGGTCAGCGTGCGGTGCCCGGCCCGGTTCGCGGCGGTCAGGCCCGCGGCGGCGGCCGCCGAGTCCCGGACGGCGCGGCGCGCGGCGGCGTGCCAGAGCCGGCGGGTGATCGCGGGGTCGGTCAGGCCGAGCCCCGGCAGGAAGCCCGGTGGCAGCGGCAGCAGGTCGGTCACCGTCTGCGCCGTCCCGGTGCCCGCCGGCTCCCCGGTGCCGTCCAGCCAGCCCAGGCGCAGCACCAGCGCACCGCCTCGCGGCCCGCCCGGCGCCTGCCGGGCGCCCCAGTCGTCGACGTGACCGGGTGGCAGGGCGAGCAGCCGGGCGCCGGTCCACAGCCTGGCCAGCAGCTGCCGGGAGGACTTCTGGGACGCGGGCCCGCCGAACGCCCGGCGCAGCCGGACCAGCGTCTCGAGCCGGCGTGCGGCCTGTGCCGAGTCGGCCGGCCACGACCCGCAGCCGGCCAGCATCTCGGTCCAGGTCAGGCTCGGGCCACCCGGGGTGATCGCGATGCCGTGCTCGGTCGCGGCAGCGCTGAAAGCCACCTCGGTGACTACTCTCAGTATCTTGTCCCGGGAGGAACGCGGATCATGAGCACTGGGCATGTGACTCACGGTAGCTAATGCAGCGGCAGATTGAGGGCCCAAGATCGACCCGCCCGGGTCGAGTTCGCTCGCTCGGAGCACACGAGAAGGTAGCGTCGAGCACTATGCGGCACACCTCCGGCGAGGGCGGAGACACCCTCCCGGAGCCCGATCTGCACCTGGAACCAGCCCGCCGTCGCCGTCGATCCGTGCCGTCGGATGCTCAGCCACCTGGCCCACGGCGGAGCGACGCACCTCGCAGCGTGCCGTCTCGGAGCGTGCCATCTCCGGGTGTGCCGCCCCCCACCGTGCCGATGTGGATCCGGGGCCGCCGGGTGCGTCGTCCCACCGAGCCTGCGGCGCCCGCGTTCCGGCTCGCCGAGCCGGCGCCGTCCGGCGAGGGTTCGGGCGGGTCGTCACGCGCTGCCGCACCCGGACCGCGCACCGGTCCCTGGCCGCTGCCCGGGGCCGGCACCGACCGGCCCGAGGCGCTCGAACGCCGCCGGGTGCTGCGTACCTCGCGCAGACGCTGGCGACTCGCCGCGGTACTGACGGCGATCATGCTCGTGGTGACCACCGTCGGCGCCGCCCTGGTCGCGCCGGACGGGTTCTGGGACCTGGTCGGCGGCGGTCGCGCGGGTGCCCGGGCCGACGCCGCGGCGTCGCGGCTGTTCGGCGACCTGGACGCGGCCCTGCGTTCGGGTGACCCGGCCGCGGTGGCCGCCCTGGTCGCCCCCGAGGACGCCGAACTGCGTACCCGCTGGTCGAGCCTGCCCGCCCGGGTCAAGGCCCTCGGCATCGACCGGCTCAACCTGCGGGTCGCCTCGGACGGCGACGGCGACACCGTCTCGGGCACCCCGGCGCCGAACGTCTCGGGGTACCGGCAGGTGCGCACGATCCCGGTACTGCTCGAGTACCGCTGGCTGCCCTGGGACTCGGCCGCGGTGTCCTCGTCGACGACCGTGCGCATCGGAGAACGGGACGGCGCCTGGCGGCTGCTCGCCGACGGCTACAGCACCGCGATGTCGGAACGAGCGACCGCGAAACAGGCGGGCAGCGACTCCCCGGCGAACGTCCCGATCGAGCCCTGGCTGGCCGGGCCGGTGGTCAGGCAGAGTTCCGGGGCTGCGGTGGTGCTGGCCGACCCGGGCCGGGACGACGACGCGAAACGCCTGGCCACGGCGCTGCAACGCGCCGTCCGAGAGGTGCGC
The DNA here is from genome assembly GCA_036758885.1 of Kineosporiaceae bacterium. Lineage (GTDB taxonomy): Bacteria > Actinomycetota > Actinomycetes > Actinomycetales > Kineosporiaceae > DAIOVT01. The sequence continues at coordinate 208 of DAIOVT010000126.1, read as the reverse complement.
GACGCGGTGCCCGCGCCGGCCTGGAACGGCCAGGTGGTCGCCTACGCGACCGCCGACAGCACGGTGCTGAACAGCTGGTTCGCCGAGGAGGCGCGGGCCGGTGACAGCTCCGCCGACCGTGCCTCGTTCGCCGCCGAGGTGCGCTCGCTGGTGCCCGCGGCCGGAGCGACGTCGCCGACCGGCGCCCCGGCCACCAGGCTGGTGGTCA
>DAIOVT010000125.1:4392-9467 GCA_036758885.1 Kineosporiaceae bacterium | reverse complement strand
AGGCCGCCTTGGCGGCGGTGAGCTCGATCCGGTCCTGCGGACGCTTCGGGCCGGCGATGCTCGGGACGACGGTGGACAGGTCGAGCTCGAGGTACTCGGAGTAGACCGGCTCGTGCTCGGCGTTGTGCCACAGGCCCTGCTCCTTGGCGTAGGCCTCGACCAGGGCGAGCTGCTCCTCGGTGCGTCCGGTGAGCCGCAGGTAGTCGATGGTGACGTCGTCGATCGGGAAGATCGCACAGGTGGAGCCGAACTCCGGGCTCATGTTGCCGATCGTGGCCCGGTTGGCCAGCGGCACCGCCGCGACACCGGCCCCGTAGAACTCGACGAACTTGCCGACCACGCCGTGTTTGCGCAGCATCTCGGTGATGGTGAGCACGACGTCGGTGGCGGTGGCCGCGGGCGGGATGTTGCCGGTCAGCTTGAAGCCGACCACCCGCGGGATCAGCATCGAGACCGGCTGGCCGAGCATCGCGGCCTCGGCCTCGATACCGCCGACGCCCCAGCCGAGCACGCCGAGCCCGTTGACCATCGTGGTGTGCGAGTCGGTGCCGACGCAGGTGTCCGGGTAGGCGCGCAGCACCGACGTGCCGTCGACGTCGACGTCGCGGGTCATCACGATCCGGGCCAGGTACTCGATGTTGACCTGGTGCACGATGCCGGTGCCCGGCGGCACCACCTTGAACTCGTCGAACGCACCCTGGCCCCAGCGCAGGAACTGGTACCGCTCGCGGTTGCGCTGGTACTCGATCTCCATGTTCCGCTCGAGCGCGTCGGGGCGGCCGAAGACGTCGATGATCACGGAGTGGTCGATGACCAGCTCGGCCGGCGCCAGCGGGTTGATCCGGCTCGGGTCGCCGCCGAGGTCGGCCACCGCCTCACGCATCGTGGCCAGGTCGACGACGCAGGGCACGCCGGTGAAGTCCTGCATGACCACCCGCGCCGGGGTGAACTGGATCTCGGTGTCGGGCTCGGCGTTCGGGTCCCACTTCGCCAGCGCGTCGATGTGCGCGGAGGTGACGTTCGCGCCGTCCTCGGTGCGAAGCAGGTTCTCCAGCAACACTTTCAGGCTGAACGGCAGCCGTGCGGCGCCGTCGACGGAGGCCAACCGGAAGATCTCGAAGTCCTTCCCGCCGACGGTGAGATTTCCCTTGGCGGAGAAGCTGTCCTTGCTCGGGGCGCTGGTCACGATCCGACTCCTCAGTTCGTTTGGCGGACGGCCACTGGTCTTGGTGCTCTGCCTGCCGGCAGCAAGTCTGATTGCTCACAAGTCTTCTGTTGGCACATCTGTACTTCACATCGTCTCTTGCATCCTGCCCGACGGCATCTGCGACGACGAACGGGCCCCTCCCCGCGCCGTACGGGCCACCGAACCGGAAAAGTATCTCGATGTCGAAGTACTTGCTCTCCAAGATATCTCGATATCGAGATACTTACAAGGAGGCGCCCGAGGACCCCGGGGCCGACCGTCGCCGCGCGCGGGCACGCGAACGCGAGCGCGCCCGGTCCCGGCTGCGCGCCGCGCGCAACCGCTCACCACCGGGCACCAGAACGGCCAGGCACTCGACGTGATGGGTCATCGGGAACAGGTCGAACCCGCGCAGCGCGGCCAGCCGGTAGCCCTCGCGTTCGGCGTGCCCGAGGTCGCGGGCCAGTGCCGCCGGATCGCAGGCGACATAGGCGATCACCCGGGGCGATGCCGCGCACAGCGCCGAGATCACCGCCGCACCCGCGCCGGCCCTGGGCGGGTCGAGGACGGCGACCTCGAGGCGTCCCTCGAACGGTTCCGCCGCGAGAGCCTGCGGCAGCACCTTCTCGACCCGGCCGTCCTGCAGCTGCACCTGCGGCAGGTCGTGCAGGTTCCGCCGGGCGTCACCGGTCCCGGTGGCGGAGCTCTCCACGGCGAGCACGCTGCCCTGCCGGCCCACCCGCGCCGCCAGACCGGCGGCGAACAGCCCGGCGCCGGAGTAGAGGTCGACCGCCCGCTCCCCCGGCTGCGGATCGGTGGCCGCCAGCACCGCGTCGAGCAGGGTCTGCGCCGCCGCCGGATGCACCTGCCAGAAGCCACCGGCGCTGACCCGGAACCGGCGGGGGGCGCCGTCCAGCAGTACCTCGTGCTCGAGCCGGGGGCGTCCGCTGATGCCCACCACACCGGAGCGCTGCTGCCGGGCGATCGACGCCGGCGCCGGCAGCGGCGGCACCGATGCCCCGCCCACCGTCTCGCGCCCGGGGCGGTTCGGGTACAGCAGCACCAACGGGTCACCGTGCTCCGCGCAACTCACCTCGACCGACTCGACGTCGGCCCAGCGCCGTCCGGGGACGTCGAGGGCGGCCACCGCCGGGTGCGCGATCGGGCAGTCGTCCAGCTCCACCACCCGGTGCGAACGATGCGCCCGCAGACCCGCCCGGCCCTCGTCGTCCACCGCGAACCGCACCCGGGTGCGCCAGCCCAGACCCTCCGCCTGACCCGCCTGACCCGCCTGACCCGCCTGACCCGCCTGACCCGCCGGGTCGGGGCCGGCGACGGGTTCGACGGTGAAGCCGTCCAGGCCGCGCTCGGCCAGGTCGATGCCGGCCAGCCGCTGCAGCTGCTCGCGGACCAGGGCCGCCTTGCCATCGCGCTGGGCCTCGAGCGAGGCGTGCTGCCAGTCGCAGCCACCACAGCCGCCGGGTCCGGAGACCGGGCAGGCGGGCCTCACCCGGTCCGCCGAGGCGGTGAGCACCTGCACGGCGTCGGCCCGCCAGAACCGGCGCCGGTCGGCTCGATCGGCTGCCCCACCGCCGGTCCGCTCGCCAGATTGCTCCTCGAGGTCGGTGCGGCGGGCGAGAACCACCTCACCGGGCAGCGCGTGCCGGACGAACACCACCCGGCCCTCGTGCCGGGCCACGCAACACCCCCCGGTGGCCCAGGACTGCACCTCGAGCCGGAGCAGATCGTCGCCGGACGGCGGATCGGCTGCCGGACGGATCTGTGGATCGATACCTGCGGCGGGCACGGTCACCTCGGTGGTTCGTCGGAGCGGGACATCATCGCCCGCAGCGCCAGTTGCGGCATCTGATCATCGTTCTCGGCCTGCCCCTGCGACGACGACAGCTGCCAGGGCACGCTGGCCACCACCACCCCGGGCATGTAGTGCAGCCGGGTCTTCAATCGCAGCGCGGTCTGGTTGTGCAGGGCCTGCTCCCACCAGTGACCCACCACGTACTCGGGCACGTAGACCACCACCAGGTCGCGAGGGGTGTCCCGGCGAATGCCCTTCACACACTCGACCACCGGACGGGTGATCTCGCGGTACGGCGAGTCCAGCAGCAGCAACGGCACCGGCAGGTCGAGCTCCTCCCACTGCCTGAGCAGTTCGGCGCTCGCCTCGGGGTCGACGTTGACCGTGACCGCTTCGAGCACGGAGGGCCGGGAGACCCGGGCGTAGGCCAGCGCCCGCATCGTCGGCTTGTCGATCCGGGAGACGACCACGATCGCGTGCACCCGGGACGGCAACTGCCGGGCCTTGCTGCCCGGATCGATCGCCAGCTCGGCCTGCACGCCGGCGTAGTGCCGGCGGATGCCCAGCATGATCAGGTACAGCACGCCCATGGCCAGTAGGGCGAGATAGGCACCGTGCAGGAACTTGGTGATCATCACGATCACCAGCACCAACCCGGTGGTGCTCAGCCCCACCGCGTTGACCACCCGCGAGCGCTGCATCCGGCGGCGCGCCGCACGGTTGCCCTCCAGACGCAGCCGCCTGGTCCAGTGCCGGACCATCCCGGCCTGGCTGAGCGTGAAGGAGATGAAGACACCGACGATGTAGAGCTGGATCAGCTTGGTGACCTCGGCGTCGAACAACACGATCAGCACCGCCGCGCTGGCGGCCAGGATCAGGATCCCGTTGCTGAACGCCAACCGGTCGCCGCGGGTGTGCAACTGCCGGGGCAGCAGGTCGTCGCGGGCCAGGATCGACCCGAGCACCGGGAAGCCGTTGAACGCCGTGTTCGCGGCGAGCACCAGGATCAGACCGGTGCAGGCGGCGACGAAGTAGAAGATCACCGGGACGTCGGCGAACAGCGCGCGGGCGATCTGGCCGATCACCGGGTTCTGCTCGTAGTCCGAACCGACCGGGACGCCGTTGCGCAGCAGTTCGGTGGCCGGGTTCTCGGCGAACTTCAACTGCATCCTCTGGGCCAGCAGGATCATCGAGACCAGCATGACGATCGAGATCGCACCCAGCAGGGCCAGCGTGGTGGCCGCGTTTCGGCTCTTCGGCACCTTGAACGCGGGTACCCCGTTGCTGATCGCCTCGACCCCGGTCAGCGCGGCACAGCCCGACGAGAAGGCCCGCAACAGCAGGAAGCCCCAGGCCAGACCGGTCAGTCCCTGGTCGAAGTCGTGCTGCGGCACGATGGTCAGATCGGCGCTCTCCACCATCGGCAGGGTGCCGTTGATCAACCTGAAGATGCCGTAGGCCGCCATACCCAGGATCGCGATCATGAACGCGTAGGTCGGGACGGCGAAGGCGGTGCCCGACTCACGCACCCCGCGCAGGTTGATCGCGGCCAGCACCGCGACCACCGCCACGGCGATGACCGCCTCGTGATGGCGCAGGGCCGGCACCGCGGCGCTCAGGTACTGGGTGCCCGAGGACACCGACACCGCCACGGTGAGCACGTAGTCGACCAGCAGGGCACTGGCGACGCCGAGGCCGGCCGGGGCGCCGAGGTTCTTGGTGGCCACCTCGTAGTCGCCGCCCCCTGACGGGTAGGCGTGCACGTTCTGCCGGTAGGACAGCACCACGACGGTCATCACGAAGGCGACGGCCAGACCCACCCAGGGCGAGAACACGTAGGCAGCGGAGCCGGCGAACGCCAGGGTCAGGAAGATCTCGTCGGGCGCGTAGGCCACGGACGACAAGGCGTCGGAGGCGAAGACGGGGAGCGCGATCCGCTTCGGCAGCAGTGTCTCGCCGAGCCGTTCGCTGCGGACCGGACGTCCGACCAGGAGTCGTTTCGCCGCGTCCATGAAGATGGGCACGACGGCATCGTAGGCGCGCACCGCCGATGCTCATCGAGGCGGTAGCGTCGGG
>DAIOVT010000125.1:0-4382 GCA_036758885.1 Kineosporiaceae bacterium | reverse complement strand
GGGGCATGAGTTGCCCGACAGCGCGACCCCGATCCCGGGGCCGTCCGCGGCGAAGGAGAGAGCAAAGGCCGTGCATTTCGTGATCATGGGCTGCGGACGCACCGGGTCCGCGCTCGCGCGGATGGTCGATTCCCGGGGCCACACCGTGGCCGTGATCGACCAGAACCCCGACGCCTTCCGCCGGTTGGGCAGCTCCTTCGAGGGCCAGCGGGTCACCGGGCTGGGCTTCGACCGCGAGACGCTCAAGGACGCCGGCATCTCCGGCGCCTACGCCTTCGCCGCGGTCAGCAGCGGTGACAACTCCAACATCCTCGCCGCCCGGGTGGCCCGCGAGGTGTTCGGTGTCACCAACGTGGTGGCCCGGATCTACGACCCCGGCCGCGCCGAGGTCTACCAGCGGCTGGGCATCCCCACGGTGGCCACCGTGCGCTGGGCGGCCGACCAAGTGGTCCGCCGGTTGCTGCCCTCGGGCGCCGCCTCGGAGTTCCGCGATGCGTCCGGGGTGCTGGTACTGGCCGAGATCAGCGTGAACCGCGGCTGGGTCGGCAAGCGGCTGTCCGCGATCGAGGCGTCGACGTCCTCGCGGGTGGCCTACCTGACCCGCCTGGGCGAGGGGGTGGTGCCGACACCGGACACCGTCTATCAGGAGGGTGACCTGGTGCACCTGATGATCAAGGAGAGCGATCTGCCGAACGCCGAGTCGGTGCTCGCCGAGCGTCCCGGGGGGAACTGATGCGGGTCGTCATTGCCGGAGCGGGCATCGTCGGCCGCTCGATCGCCGAGGAACTGCTGGACAACGGGCACCAGGTGCTGCTGGTCGACAAGGACCCGGCGGCGATCAAGGTCTCCTCCGTGCCCAGGGCGCAGTGGTTGCTGGCCGACGCCTGCGAGATCTCCACCCTGGCCGAGGCCGGGGTCGCCGAGTGCGACGTGGTGGTGGCCGCGAGCGGCGACGACAAGGTCAACCTGGTGGTGTCGCTGCTGGCCAAGACCGAGTACGGGGTACCCCGCACGGTGGCCCGGGTGAACAACCCCAAGAACGAGTGGATGTACGACGAGGCCTGGGGTGTCGACGTCGCGGTCTCCACCCCGCGGTTGATGACCGCGCTGGTCGAGGAGGCGGTCTCGATCGGCGACCTGGTGCGGATCTTCACCTTCCAGCAGAGCCAGGCGAACATGGTCGAGCTCACCCTGCCGCCGGAGGCGCCGGTGGTCGGCACCGCGGTCGGTGACATCGTCTGGCCGCCGAACACCGTGCTGGTGGCGATCATCCGCTCGGACAAGCCGATCGCACCGAGCCGGGACGACACCCTCGAGGCCAACGACGAGCTGATGTTCGTCACCGTGCCCGAGTCCGAGGACGAGCTGCAGTCGCTGCTCTCCCCCGCGCGTCAGCCGCGCTAGCCGGTCTCCTGGCCGGCGCGGCCGGGCAACCGGCGGACCACCAGCCAGGTCAGGTAGGCGGTCAGGCCGAACAGCGGCAGCCCCAACGGCACGCTGAGCAGGCCGAGCTCGGCGGTCTTGCCGAGCATGAAGAGCGGCACCTGGACGGCGAGCCGGACGGCGAACATGCCGACCCAGAACCACGACGCCAGTGTGTACGCGCGCAGGGCGACCGGGTCCTGACGCCACCAGGTGCTCTCCCGCAGCACCTCTCGCGCGGATCGCTCACCGCCCAGGTCGGCCACCGAGTTGAACATGCCCAGGGCCAGCCCGATCAGCGGCCAGCGCACCACGATCGAGATCACGAAGGCCGCCAGGTAGGCGACGTTCTTGATGATCGTGGGCAGGAAGAACGCCTCGGAACGCCCGGTGCGCATCGCCAGGAACGCCCCGACACCCAGCGCGAGCAGGCCACCGATGGCCTGACTGACCGGTTCCCGCCGGACGGCGCGCCAGAGCACGAACGCGACCGCGGGCACCAGGGCCACGATGCACGAGGTGCGCAGGTCGCGGGTGATGCCGAAGTAGAGCGAGAAGACGGTGATCGGGATCACCGACTCGAGCAGCCCGCGGACGCCTCCCATCGACTGCTTCAGCGAGAACGTCTCGGCACCGGCCGCCCCCAGACCGCGCGGTGCCGGGGTGGGCACAGGCGCCGCGTCGGGCTCCCGCTCGGACATACGCCCCTCAGTCCCGCGCGATGAGTTCGTAGCGCGGGTTGAACACCGACATCTCGCCCTCGCAGTTGGTGACCAGCCCGTGCACGCGGATCCGCCGCCCGGGTTCGATGCCCGCGATCTGCCGGCGCCCCAGCCAGATCAGTTTGATCATGCCCGAGCCGTCGTAGAGGGCCGCCTCGAGGGCCGGGACGCCGGCGCGCGGTCGCAGGGTGACCGAACGCAGGGTGCCGACCAGGGTCGCCGGGTGCCGGGCCACGACACCGGCGATCGGCTCGCCGCCGAGGCTGGAGGCGTGCCGCTGTTCCTCCTCGGCATGGACCTGTTGCTGCGGAGCGATGATTCGGGACAACGCGCTACGCAAGCGCGATGCCGACTGCGAGGCCATGACCCCAGCGTAGGACGCACTCCCCCGAGTCACGAACCGGCCGCAGGGTGATCCGTCACCGGACCTCGGTGATCTCGGGGCCGCGCTCGAACGGGTCGAGGTCGTCACGGAACGGTGCGTTCTCGCCGTCCTCGCCCTCGCCCTCGTTCAGCGCCGTGGTCACCTCGGTCGGCAGCTGCAGGGTGAGCAGCTCGCGGGGGGCCATCGCCTCCTCGCCGCGCACGACCACGATGTCCCGGACGACGGCCTCGAGCTCGGCGGCGGCCTCGGCGTCGCTGACCGCGGCACCGTGGAAGACCGCGCGCAGGAACCAGCGCGGGCCGTCGATGCCGGTGAACCGCGAGGGCTGGTGCCCGCTGCGGCCGTCGGCCGAACGCATCGGGATGCGGGCCAGCAGCTCCGGCCCGAAGACCCCGATCTGCTCGGTGGCGGCGCCCCCCTGGCTGATGATGCTCTCCGCGATCTCCTCACGGATGTCGGCCCAGATGCCCTCGCTGCGGGGTGCGGCGAACGCCTGCAGCTGCACCGCGGAATCGCCCATGTGCACCGTCGCCGCGGTCACCGAGCCGCTCGCCTCCTCGACGTCCAGGCGCAGCTCCATGCCGTTGCGGCCACGCAGCCGCAGCGCCCCCAGGTCCACGTAGCCCTCGGCGGAGGCGCGCTCCGAGACGTCCCAGGGCCCCTCCGGTCGCGGGCTGAGCGGGCGCGGTGCGTCGTCCTCGAACTCGGCGTCATCCTCGAACCCGGCCTCGTCGCCCTCCTGGACCCCGGGCTCGTCGAGTTCGTCGACCTGTGCCGAATCCTCGGGCCTCCCCTGACCACCGCGTCGGCCGAACAACCTCACTCCGCCTCACCTCTCCCTGCCCCGAATCCTCCGGTGGATCCGAACCCGGCACTGCCGCGCTGCGACTGTGGCAGCCCGGACACCTCCTCGAACGCGGCGCGTTCGATCCTCTGAATCACCAACTGGGCGATCCGGTCCCCGCGGCGCACCGCGAACGTCTCCGCGGTGTCGGTGTTCAGCAGGGTCACCTTGATCTCCCCCCGGTAACCGGCGTCGATGGTCCCCGGAGCATTCACCACGGTAATCCCGTGCCGGGCGGCCAGTCCTGAGCGGGGGTGCACAAATCCTGCGTACCCCGGCGGCAGCGCCACGGCCAGCCCGGTGGGGACCAGGGCGCGCTGCCCGGGGCGCAGGTCGACATCCACCGTCGATGACAGATCGGCTCCCGCGTCGCCGTCCTGGGCGTACGTGGGCAGCACGGCGCCCGGATCGACACGCATGATCTTCACTGGCAGGTCCACTCGCGCCAACCTACCTGCGGCAGCAGCTGGGCAAGGTCACCCCGGCGCCGGGCCCGAACCGTGTGCCGCGGCCGGTTCGGACGTGCCAGGCTGGCACCATGCGCTACTCGGAACGGCTCTTCCCCGCCCCGTGGATCTGGATCTCGGCGGTACTGATGGCGGTCGGTCTGGGACTCGCCCTGAAACCGATCAGCAACACCGTCGGGTTGCTCACGGGTGTGCTGGCCTGCGCGCTGATCGCGGCGGCACTGATCGCCGGCACCCCAGTGGTCTCGGTGGAATCGGGTGAACTGCGCGCCGGCCGGGCCCGGATCCCGTTGCAGGCGGTCGGTGAGGTCGAGGTGCTCGACCCGATCCGGCTGACCCACCTGCTCGGACAGGGCCTGGACGCTCGTGCGTTCCTGTGCATCCGGGGCTGGATCCGGCAGGGGGTCAAGGTGACGGTCACCGATCCGTCGGACCCCACCCCGTACTGGCTGATCACCAGCAGACGGCCCGATGCGCTCGCTCAGGCCCTGGCCGAGCAACGTGCCTCGGCACAGGCCTGAGCGGGAGCGGGCCATCGGACC
>DAIOVT010000124.1:0-9468 GCA_036758885.1 Kineosporiaceae bacterium | reverse complement strand
AGCGTCGTACGTCGCGACCGCTGTCGCGGCACGAGCGGCGCGCAGTTCGTCGCGACGTATTGCACCCGCCTGAAGCCTGCCGACGATCCCATGCGTCGCACGCCAGACGAGCGTTTCCGATACGACGGTGCTCACGTAGAGAGGCAGATCGCGCTGCGCCGCGAAGAATGGTTCGGCCAGGTACGAGTGGTCGGCGACGATCGCGTCGGAGCCGGGGGTGAAACTGCCCACCAGCAGACGCCGGTCGAGGGTGAACCCTGGCACCCCGGCGCACATGTCCTCGAGCACCTCGAACACCGGCCGTGGGTCGAACCCGTCGACGCCGAAGGCCAGACCGCCCAGACCGGAGGCGTCCAGACGAATGCCGTGGTCGCCCAGCAGCCGGCGCACCACCTCGGGGTTGACCACCGCGGAATCGTCCAGGTCGAGCTCGTAGTCGTCCTGACCGGCGCCGCGCGGGTGCAGCCGGCAGTTGCGCAGCAGGACCGGCGCGCTGATCGGCTCGCGCTCGGCGTCGACGCTCTGCTCCGGCGTCGTCCAGGTGATCACGCCGGCGGCGAGGTAGGCCGATCGGACGCCGCGTTCGGCGGCCAGGTGCTCGGCGCTGGCGCTGATCGCCCGGATCCGCCGTCGCGCCGCGGCGTGCGCCGCGGGCTCACGCACCAGGCTGGACAACCGGGTCGACCGGCCGGCCATCAGGGTCGCCAGACCCGAGGGGTGGGCGTTGGTGAGATCGAGCGAGGCGACGCCGAGATCCTCACCGATCAGGGTGTTCGGCAGCCGCGCGGCGACCAGGGTCGCCTGCCAGCGCTCGACGGCGGACGCCGGGTCCGTCGGCTGTGCCTCGGCCCTCGGCCGCGCGGAGGCAGACTGATCGTCCCCGGACGGCCCGGCATCATCGGGCGGGGACGGCGCCTCGGTGTCGCCCGCTTCGCCGCCCCGAACACCGCTCCGACCGTCGTTCGGCGTACCGGCCCGGACAGGGGCGGGTGCGCTGCCGTCGACGACCGCGACGTCATCGCCCGGTTCCGGCACGGCAGCCAACCTGGGCGTCGCAGCGGAGTCGGCAAGCGACGCACCGGGCCCCTGAGGGACGGATCCGGATATCGCGTCATGAGTCACTCGTCAACGCTAACCGCCGGGACGCGCCGATCCGGTGAGCCCGCCCGGCGCGTCTCGAGGCCGCCATGAGCACGGACCCGGCAGCGGCGACGACGCGGCGAGGGTGTCCGGCTCAGGCCGCGAGCAACATCGCCAGCACGGCGGTGTCCGGATCGAGGGCCGGGTTCACGCCCACCTGCGAGAGCAGCTTGGTCACGGTTCCGTCGGCCTCGGCCTCGACCCACGCCGCCCGATGGTCCAGGCCCAGGTGCGGCAGACCCGGCAGCAGCACGCATCCCGACGCGGCGCCCGTCGTCTCCGGCGTCGAGGGACGGCTCTCCTCGGGCGGGTGCAACAGGATCAGCGCCGACGGGCAGGGCTCGCTGAACTGCCCCGGCTGCGGGGCGCCGTCCCCGAGCACCGGACCGGCCGAGGTGACCAGTCCGATCGTTCCCGGCATCGGGTCCTCGGGCACCTCGTCGACCGCCCGGTACACCGTGGTGGTCCGGACCAGTCCGGGCACGGCGGCCAGGCGCACCGCAAGGGTGAGGAACTGCGCCCACTCATGAGTGGTGTCCGGCCAACGCCCGGACACCACGAATCCACACAACTGCCGATCACCACTGGCGAACGGCGCGATCTCGACGGCCGGCTGTTCCACGAACACCTCCCGGGCGAGCGATGTCCTTGCAGGGCATGGGCAGCACTGCCCGGGTGACGAAGGTGCCGCCGTCCGGATCGTGCCGAGGGGTCTCGACACGGCGAACTGCACAGCACCCCTTCGGGCAGGGTGCGTCACGGCCGCATCAGCACACAAGGGGGGTCGAGTGCCAGGATGTGGACGGTGAGCACTGATTCGCATCGCAGAGTGAGCATCGAGCGCGTGGACGAAGGGGTCTATCTGGCCCGGAACGCCCGCGGTCTGGAGCTGCAGTTCGGCAGCAAGGACCCGAACGGATTCACCCCTGTGGAGCTGCTGCTCGCGGCGATCGCCGGCTGTTCGGCGGTCGACGTCGACGTGGTCACCGGACGGCGCTCCCCCGCGGCCACCTTCGAGGCCGACGTGGACGCCGAGGTGGTCCGCGACGAGGGCGGCAACATCCTGCGGGACATCGAACTGACCTTCCGGGTCACCTTCCCGCAGGGTCCGGACGGCGACGCCGCCCGCGACGTCCTGCCCCGGGCCGTGCGCACCTCTCACGACCGCACCTGCACTGTCTCGCGCACCGTCTCGGCGGGTGTGCCGGTGAACGTCCGGATCGAGGATCCACCCCTGGCGTGATCATGCAGAGGTGACCGCGCCCCCCGCCGTGATCATGCAGAACCCCACGGCGGGACGGCGCGTGGGCAAGGCTCACCTCAATTGTCGAAGGGCTGCCTCTCCTCGCCTCTCGGCACCTTCGACATGACCTGCGTCACTTTTCACCGAAGAATGTCATGAGGACGGCGCCGCGACACCTGGCGCCCAGCCGCGGCCAACGGCTGCGGTATTCACCAAACTCCTTGCACGCCAGTCCTTTTCACAAGGGCGACCACACCGGAACCAACCCGGAATGAATTTCTCTCCAATTGCTCGCCCGTCGCGAGAGCAGTCGATCTTTGGAGCGCTTCATACGAAGGGTCATCAAAGTTGCTACTATTTTCATTGGGGGCCAGGAAACTCTCCGACAAAGAAAGGCAAATCATGCGTTCCGCATTCGACAGGCTCATCTCCGGAGCCGGTCTCCTGATCGCCCTGATGCTGCTCGTGGCAGGTGGCCTGCTGACCTGGGCGACCTCGTTCATCGGCGACCAGGTGCGCAACCAGCTGGTGATGCAGGACATCACGATGCCGGAGGGCAAGGCGCTCGACAGCCTGCCCCAGGCCGACGCCGACGCGCTGCGTCCGTACGCGGGCAGCGTGCTCGACACCGGCGCGAAGGCCAAGGCGTTCGCCGACCACTACATCCTCGTGCACATGAACGCCTCGAGCGACAACCGCACCTACGAAGAGGTCAGCGGCGAGTACGTGGCCATGACCGACGCACAGAAGGCCTCCGACGAGGGGCAGGCGCTCGCCGGTCTGCGTCAGTCGCTCTTCATGGGCAACACCCTGCGCGGCCTGCTGCTCTACGGCTACGCGTTCGCCACCATCGGCGCCATCGCCGGCTACGCCGCCATCGCCGCCTTCGTCGGCGCAGCGCTGATGCTGCTGCTCGCGTTCCTCGGCTACCGGCACGCGAAGCGTCAGGCCGCCGAGGCACCGGTGGTCGGCGGCAGCGCACAGCCCGCAACCGCCTGATCGGTCACCCGCACCGGCGAACCCGCTCCAACAGAAACACCTGAACTACCTGAGATGCCCGGCCGATCGGCCGGGCATCTCTGGTCTGCCGCCCGAAGCCGTTGCGCCGCAACGATTCCCACGAGCCGGAAGGCGAGCCGGAATCAGCCCGCGATCGGCGGCGGCACCGGCAGCATCCGCCGGCGATGCAGTTCCAGCAGCAGCGCCGCGCCGTCCGTGCCCCGCACCAGGGGGACCTCGGGCACCGGCCGCACCTCCGGCCCCAGATGCTGGATCGCGCCACGTCCGGCGGCCCGCTCGGCCAGACCGAGTTCCCGGATCAGCAGCGCCCGCACCCGGTCCGGCCGGGCTCTGGCGAACTCGCTGTAGAGGGCGAGATCACGTTGCCCGTCGTCGCCGATCAGCACCCACGAGACGTTCGGCAGGTCCTCGGCCAGGGTGCGCAGGCACTCGCGCTTGTGATCGGGCCCGGAGCGGAACCACCCGGTCGAGGTGGGGCCCCAGTCGGTGAGCAGCATCGCCCCCTCGGGAAAGCCGTGCCTGCGCAGGAACCGGGCCAGGGCACCGGCGGTGTTCCAGGCGCCGGTGGACACGTAGATCACCGGGGTGCCCGGGTGGCCACGCAGCAGCCGGGCGTAGAGCCCGGCCATTCCGGGCACCGGCATCCGGTTGCGTTCCGGCATCACGAACGCGTTGTAGGCGGCGGTCAGCGGCCGCGGCAACAGGGTGCGGATCACCGTGTCGTCGATATCGCTGATCAGCCCGTAGTCGATCGAGGGGTCGACGACGAACACCGGCGCCACGGCGGCGGGCACGCCGTCCACGAGCAGGTCGACCTGCTGCCGCCCGGGCGGCAGACCGGGGTTGGGCAGCCGGCAGTCCAGATAGCCGGAATCGTCGGTGGCCAACCGGTGCTCCACCGGCCCGTCGGGGCCCTGGACGACGGCCCGGACATCGGCGCCGGCCACCTCGGCGGAGAGAAAGGCACGCCAGCCGCGGCGGGAGTCGCCGTCCGGCACCGCCCGGGGTGAGGCGTCCCGGGTCCCGGTGCGCCGGGGATGACCGGCCGGGGCCATCACCACCCTGGCGAAGATCCGCAGCATCTCGGGGTTGCCGTAGCCCGGTGACGGCAGCACCACCGGCGCCCAGCCGCGCCGTTCGAGCAGGGCGACCACGGCACCGTTGACCTCGTACTCCGCCCGGCGGGCCAGTCGCGGGCCACGGGTGGACCACCCCATCACGTACTCCTCGCTCCCCGGACACCCGGTCGACGGCCGCGACCTCGACGCCGGCGGTCACAGTGGCTAGTCATCTTCGCCCGTACTCGGCCTCGCGAGGCGCAATAGAGTCTGACCAAACCGTTAACGCATCTTCTCGAGCAGATTCTGGAGCCCATGATGGCCGCCCCCAGCCCCGGATACTCAATCACCGTTCGCGTGCAGGCGCCCGCCCACCCCTCCTCGACCGCCGAGATCTCGGCCCTGGTCGCGCAGGCCGGCGGCGCGGTGACGGCGCTGGACATCGTCGACTCCTGGCACGACAACGTGATCGTGGACGTCTCCTGCGACGCCCTGGACGTCGATCACGCGACCGCCATCACCGACGTCCTGCGCGCGCACGAGGGCTTCGAGGTCCGCAACGTCAGTGACCGCACCTTCCTGATCCATCTCGGCGGCAAGCTCGAGGTGGTGCCCAAGGTCGCGCTCACCCATCGCGACGACCTCTCCCGCGCCTACACCCCCGGGGTGGCCCGGGTCTGCCTGGCGATCGCCGACAACCCGGCCGACGCCCGCCGGCTGACGATCAAGCGGAACACCGTGGCCGTGGTCACCGACGGCTCGGCGGTGCTCGGTCTGGGCAACATCGGGCCCGCCGCCGCACTGCCGGTGATGGAGGGGAAGGCCGCGCTGTTCAAGCGGTTCGCCGGCGTCGACGCCTGGCCGGTGTGCCTGGACACCCAGGACACCGAGGAGATCATCGCGGTGGTCAAGGCGCTCGCCCCGGTCTACGGCGGCGTCAACCTCGAGGACATCGCCGCACCCCGTTGCTTCGACATCGAGGCCCGGCTGCGCGCCGAGCTCGACATCCCGGTCTTCCACGACGACCAGCACGGCACGGCGATCGTGGTGCTCGCCGGTCTGCTCAACGCGCTGCGGGTGATCGACCGCAAGCTGCCCGACGTGCGCATCGTCGTCTCCGGCGCCGGGGCCGCGGGACAGGCGATCATCCGGCTGCTGCTCTCCCAGGGCGCGAGCGACGTGATCGCGTTCGACTCCAAGGGCGCGGTGCACGCCGGGCGCACCGGCCTGGACTCGTTCAAGTCGTGGATCGCCGCGAACACCAACAAGAACCAGTTCGCCGGGTCCCTGCGCGAGGGGCTGACCGGCGCCGACGTGTTCATCGGCGTCTCTGCCCCCGATCTGCTCACCGGTGACGACATCTCCACCATGTCACCCGACGCGATCGTCTTCGCCCTCGCCAACCCGGTGCCCGAGGTCGACCCGGTCGCCGCACAGCAGCACGCGGCGGTGGTGGCCACCGGACGCAGCGACTTCCCGAACCAGATCAACAACGTGCTGGCCTTCCCCGGCTTCTTCCGCGGCCTGCTCGACGCCGGTGCCAACACCATCACCGACGACATGCTGGTCGCGGCAGCGACCGCCATCGCCGGACGGGTCGGGCCGGACCGGCTGAACGCCAGCTACATCATTCCGAGCGTCTTCGACAGCGCCGTCGCCACCGACGTCGCCACCGCGGTGCGCCAGGCGATCGCCGCCAACCAGGCCGACGGACACCGCAGCGACCCGGACACCGGATCGATGCCGATCCAACGGTTCTGAGCCCATCGCCCGAGCCGCGCCGTCCGTGGGCTCGGGCCCGACCCGCAGGAGGGTGAAGTGCGCAGAATGCTGACCCCGGGCAGGCTGCTGGCCGCCCTGGCCGGCGCCGCCGCCGGCACCGTGGTCACCCAGGCGGTGCGGACGGCGCGCGCCCGCCGCGATCTGGTGGCCGAGGTGCCGCTGTCGCTGCGGCACCCGATGCTCTACCTGCCCCTGGACCGGGTGGTGCCGCAGCTGGCCTGGCTGAGCAAGCGTCTGCCGCCGTCCGCCGGACCGGTTCAGGACGGCGTCGACGTACGCACCGAGATGGTCACCGGCCGCCACGGCGGCCCCGACCTGGAGGCGGTGCTCTACGAGCCGCACGGCCGGCGCCGTCCGTCAGCTGCGTTGTTGTGGATCCACGGCGGCGGGTACATCGTGGGAAACCCGTTGCAGGGCAACGAGTTGTGTTCACGAATAGCGGCCGAGCTGGACGTTCTGGTGCTCAGCCCCGACTACCGTCTGGCCCCGGAGAACCGGTTCCCGGCGGCGTTGGACGACTGCATGAGCGCGCTGCGTTCGCTGCACGCCCGGGCCGGGGAACTGGGTATCGACCCGGCCCGGATCGCGGTCGGTGGCGACAGCGCCGGCGGCGGCCTCGCCGCGGCCGTGGCCCAGCGCGCCCACGACGAGGGGGTGCCGGTCTGCTTCCAGCTGCTGGAGTACCCGATGCTCGACGACCGCACCGTGCTGCGCGCCGACGCCGAGCACCTGCGCACCCTGGCCTGGACGCCGCCGGCGAACCGCTACGGCTGGACGTCGTACCTCGGTCATGAACCGCGGCCCGCACCCCCCGAGCCCTACGCGGTTCCCGCTCGGCGAGAAGACCTTTCCGGGCTGCCACCGGCGTGGATCGGGGTCGGCACCCTGGACCTGTTCCGCACCGAGGACGTCGAGTATGCGCGCCGGCTGACCGAGGCCGGGGTGCCGGTGACACTGCACGAGGAGCCGGGGATGTATCACGGCGCCGACACGATCGTCGCCTCCCGCGAGGTACCCGAGATGATCGGCTTCCGGTACCGGATGATCGAGCAGCTGCGAACCGCTTTCGCCGCGCAAACCCCTGCACCGCAGGCGGATTGAGGCGCTCGGGTGGAGACGGCCCGTCAGGCGCCCGAGCGGGTCAGAGTGCCTGGACGCCGCGCTGCAGGTCGACCAGGGCGCCGAGGTGGCGCCGGCGCATCGCGGCGTCCACCCGGGCCGGCAGTTCGACGGTGAGAATGGTGCACCGCGGGTCGGTCCGGTGCAGCCAGGTCGCCAGCGATCCCGGGTACGCGGTGAGCCGGCGCACCCGCAGACCGGCGTCCCGGCCGTAGCGGTCGGCCAGCGCCCGGCTGCCGCCGCACGGGTCCACCAGGTTGAGCGCCTGATGGAAGACCACCAGCGCATCGGGTCGCACGTCGTTGACCAGTGCGTGCATCAGCCGCGACTCGACCTCGGAGAGGTCCTTGGGACCGGCATAGTCCCCCTTGCCCGCACGGCCACCGCGCCGTCCGCCGGGGAAGTTGCGGTTGAGGTCGACGCCGCGGCTGTTGTACCGGCGCCGGGCGGCGTCGCCGTCCGGGTTGAGGGTCGGCACCACGACCAGCCGGACGTCGGGGTGAGCCGGCCCCTGATCGGCCGCCGCCTGGGCGATCGGGATGCCGGCGGTCTCGTTGCCGTGCAACGAGCCGAGCACCAGCACCGTGGTGCGGGCAGCGGTCCGGCCGATGTCGTGCACCCAGATCTGTCTGCCCTTGGCCGATCGTCCGAGCAGGCGCCGCCCCGCGTGGAATCCGCCCGGCTCGGCGCGGATCGGCTGTGCCGCAGCGGTTCTGCCACCGAGAACGGCCACTACGCTCGCGCAGCCGAGGCCGAGCAGGGCGCGCCGTCCGATCGTGGCGCCGGCCGAGGGCGTGCCCGTGCTCGTGACCATTGCTGGGGTATCGGCAGGTGGGCGTCCCGACCTGACCCTGGAGGCCCGGGACCGTGCAGTTCTGCATGATCACGGGGGTGGGGGGTCGCGCCCAGGCAGGGTGAGGCATGCAGTTCTGCATGATCACGGGGGCTAGCGGCGGGAGAACCGGGAGATGGCGACGCCGAGCAGGCAGAGCACCCCACCGAGCAGGGCGATCGGGGTCGGGGTCTCGGCGAGCAGCAGCCAGGCCATCAGCACCGTCAGCGCGGGCACCACGTAAGTGGTCACGCTGGTGCGTCCGGCGGTGGTGTTGGCGAGCACGAAGGCCCAGGTGCTGAAGGCGATCGCGGTCGGGAAGATGCCCAGGTACGCGACGCCGAGGGTGGCCGAGAGCGGCGCCGCCGCGAGCTCGTGCACCATGGACGGCGCGTACGGCAGCAGTCCGATCGCACCGATCACCGCGGCCGCCCAGGTGCAGGTGAGCCCGTCGATGTGCGCGAGCAGCCGCTTCTGCAGCAGGGTGCTGCCGGCATAGACCAGTGCCGCCAGCAGCGCCAGCAGCACACCCACCGTGCTGCGCACCCCCGCGGCGGTGCTACCGATCAGCACCACACCGGCGAACGAGACCGGCGCCCCGATCAGCAGGGCGCGCGGAAAGCCTTCGCCCAGAAGCACTCCGGCACCGAGCACGACCAGCAGCGGGGCCAGGTTGACCAGCATCGCCGCGGTGCCGGCGTCCAGCACATGCTCGGCCGCGTTCAGCGCCACGTTGTAGACGGCGAACCAGGCCAGGCCGAGCACGAGCAGACCGAGCCAGGTGTTGCGCGGCGGTATCCGGAAGCCGCGCCGCAGCAGGGGAACGGTCAGCGCCGCGGCGCCGATCGCGACCCGCAACAGGGAGAGCTCGCCCGGGCCGTAGGAGGTGCCGACGGCCCGGATCACCACGAAGGCCGAGGCCCAGAGCACCACGGTGACCACGGCCGCGAGCAGCAGCAGTCGGGGGTTCGGCCCGCCCGCGGCGGCGTCCGCGGCGGATCCGGCGGAGATCTGGGAGCGGCGTCCGGCATCGAGAAGCATGCCGTCCATGCTTCAGCAGAGCATTGTTCAGGTCCAGCACAGACTTCTTAATCACTGTTTCGCTCAAGCGCACAATCGGGCTAGGCTCCGGACATGGATCTGCAACAGCTCAAGACGTTCCGCGCGGTGGTCGCCACCGGATCGGTACGCGGTGCCGCCGACTCGCTCGGCTATTCACCGTCGGCGGTGAGCCAGCAGGTCAGCGCGTTGCAGCGGAGCTGTGCGGTGACCCT
>DAIOVT010000123.1:0-9546 GCA_036758885.1 Kineosporiaceae bacterium | reverse complement strand
GCGGACGATCTCGCCCGAGGTGAGTTGGACGACGGCGTACCCGCGCGCCAGGGTCGCGGCGGGGGAGAGGGCGGTGAACCGCTCGCGCAGATGCTCGACGTCGTCCCGGGCCCGGTCGAGGCGGTGCCGAAAGCTGCGCTCGGTGCGTCCGCGAAGCTGGTCGAGCTCTTGCCGGTGGGCCCGCACCAGGGATCCGGGATCGGTCAGAACCGGGCGCTGCACCAGGTTCGCGACGAACTGCCGCTCACGGTCGACCCGGCGTTGAACTGCGGTCAGGCAGCGGGTGCGGGCCTGCACCAGGTGGTCCTTCTCGGCGGCCACGTCGGGCACGACGCGTCGCGCGGCGTCGGTCGGTGTCGAGGCCCGGACGTCGGCCACCAGATCGAGCAGCGGGGTGTCAGCCTCATGGCCGATCGCCGAGACGACCGGTGTGCGGGCGATCGACACCGCGCGGATCAGCGCCTCGTTGCTGAACGGGAGCAGGTCTTCGATCGACCCGCCGCCACGGGCGATCACGATCACCTCGACCAGCGGGTCGGCGTCCAGTTCGGCGAGCGCGGCGCTGACCTCGGTGACCGCGTTCGGGCCTTGCACCGCGACCTCGCGGATCTCGAAACGCACTGCGGGCCAACGCTTACGGGCGTTCTCGACGACGTCTCGCTCGGCGGCACCGGCGCGTCCGCTGATCAGTCCGACCGTGCTCGGCAGAAAGGGCAGACGGCGTTTGCGGTCGCTGTCGAAGAGTCCCTCGGCGGCCAGCAGCCGGCGGAGTTGGTCGATGCGGGCCAGCAGTTCGCCGACCCCCACCGGACGCACCTGGTCGGCCTCGAGGTGCAGACTGCCGCGGCGCGGGAAGAGTTGCGGACGCGCGTGCACCACGACATGGCTGCCGTCGACCAGGCGGGCCTCGCCGTCCAGGGTGCGGGCCGACGCGGTCAGCGAGAAGGAGAGATCGACGTCGGTGTCGCGCAGGGTCAGGTAGACGGTGCCTGATCCGGGACGCCGGTTGATCTGCACCACCTGACCCTCGAGCCAGACGGCGGGGGCCTTCGCCAGGTACTCGGTGAGCTTGGCCGTGAGCAGCCGCACCGGCCACGGATTCTCCGCGGTGGTCTGCGCGGCCGTGCCCGGGATCTGCCGGGGCCGGCTCTGGCGGTCGTTCACCCGTGCAGCCTATGGGCAGCCGCCGACACCCCCCGTGATCATGCAGAACCGCACGCCCTGATGAGCCTGCCGTGACCCCAGACCCCGCGGTGATCATGCAGAACCGCACGGCCCAGCGTGCCCACGGTGATCCCATACCCGCGGTGATCATGCAGAACCGCACGGCCCAGCGTGCCCACGGTGATCCCATACCCCGTGGTGATCATGCAGAAGTGCACACGTGGCCGGGGGGCACCTCCGCAGGATCACGGCGAAGGAGCGTCCTGGACGCTTCCGCGTGAGCCCGTACGGGCGTGAGTCGTGCCTCGAACCGGCCGCCGTCCGGCGCTGCGACCGGGCGCCCACTTACCATGGCCTGGTGAGTCCGCAGTCGAGCAATCAGCCGAGCGATCAGTCCAGCGACCCATCAGGCCGTCAGCCGAGTGAGCCCGCCGCAGGCACCAAACGGGTGCTGCTGGCCGCCCCGCGCGGCTACTGCGCCGGGGTCGACCGTGCGGTGATCGCCGTGGAGAAGGCGCTCGAACTGCACGGGGCGCCCATCTACGTACGCAAGCAGATCGTGCACAACCGGCACGTGGTGTCCACGCTCGAGGGACGCGGGGCGATCTTCGTCGACGAGACCGACCAGGTGCCCGAGGGCGCGATCGTGGTCTTCTCCGCGCACGGGGTGTCACCGGCCGTGCACGAGGAGGCCGAGGCTCGTGGGCTGCGCACCATCGACGCCACCTGTCCCTTGGTGACCAAGGTGCATCGGGAGGCGAAGCGGTTCGCCGGTACCGATCACGACATCCTGCTGATCGGTCACGAGGGGCACGAAGAGGTCGAGGGCACCGCGGGCGAGGCTCCGGAGCGGATCCAGATCGTCGACGGCCCCGACGGGGTCGAGCACGTGCACGTCCGCGACCCCGAGAAGGTGGTCTGGCTGTCGCAGACCACGCTGTCGGTCGACGAGACCATGGAGACGGTGAAGCGGCTGCGTGACCGGTTCCCGAACCTGGCCGACCCGCCGAGTGACGACATCTGTTACGCCACCCAGAACCGGCAGGTCGCGGTCAAGAAGATCGCCCCGCAGGTGGATCTGCTGATCGTGGTCGGGTCGGCCAACTCATCGAACTCGGTGCGTCTGGTCGAGGTCGGCCTGGAGTACGGGGCCCGGGCCTCGTACCGCGTCGACTGGGCGGCCGAGCTGCACGACGAGTGGCTGGACGGCGTCAGCGCTGTCGGGGTCACCTCGGGGGCCTCGGTGCCCGAGGTGCTCGTGACGGGGGTGCTCGACTGGCTGGCCGAGCGTGGTTTCGGGGACGTCGAGGAGGTCGTCGCCGCGGAGGAGGACCTGCTCTTCTCGCTGCCCAAGGAACTGCGCCGCGATCTCAAGGCGGCCGGCAAGGCCTGAGCCGGCTTTGCTGACCCGGTGAGCTGACATACCTTGCAGGACATGGCTGGACCAGTGGACGACGTCGAGGCCGGGCTCGCGCACGGCGATCTGAGCCTGGGTGCCTCGGGCGCGGCGCGGGTCGCGATCTGGGGCAGTTGCGTGACCCGCGACGCGTTCGCGGTCACCGATCGTCCCGACGCCGACAGTGATCTTTCGCTGACGTACTACGGGGCGCGCAGTTCCTGGATCTCCCAGGCTGCCGCGCCAGTGCCTGTGGACGACGCCGACCTCGGCGAGCTGAACGGGTTCGCCCGGCGCATGGTGATCGAGGACGCCGCCAAGAACATCTGCGATGTGCTGATCGCGCGCCGTCCGGACATGGTCGTCTTCGATCTCGTCGACGAACGGCTGGTGCTGAACCCGCACGGCGAGAGCTGGCTGACCGATTCGGAGTACTACCGCAGGTCGGCGCTGCCCGCCGGGGCCGGTAAGCCGGCTATGAGCATGAGTCACCCCGATCGCCTGAAGCTGTTCACCGCGGCTGTCGAGCGGCTCGCGCCGAAACTGCGAAAAGCCTTGCCGGACACCAGGTTCGTCATTCATGAGGCGCCCTATCTGACCCAGGTAGCCGGCGGTGGCACGCTGCCGGAGCCGCAGGCCGGCTGGGCGCGAGACCTTCAGGCGGCGCAGGAACCGATGTTCGCGGCGCTGGCCAAGCGCTTTCCGGGCAGTGACCGGTTGCGGGCCCCCGAGCAGGTGGCGTTGTTAGACCCGGAGCATCGGTGGGGTCTGGCCAGTTATCACTACGGGCAGAGCTACTACCACTGGCTGCTCGACGAGCTCGTCGGCCTGGCGGCTCAGGGTCCGCCGCTGCGGGTCGAACTCGGACGGGGTCGAAGACTGCAACAGCTCTCACAGCGGTTGCTCCGCCGTTCGTGATCGTGCGGACCGCCCCCACGCGTGATCATGCAGAACCGCATACGCGAACACTTCTGCATGATCACGGTGGTCAGAGGCGCTTCACCAGGACGTGGGAGTTGCGGTCGGCGTTGTAGCCGGCGCGGCGCTGTTCGGGCAGATCGTTCACCGTGCCGGGCTCGAACCCGTGCTCGACGAACCAGTGCGAGGTTCGTGTGGTCAGGGCGAACAGGGTGCTGATCCCCTTTCGCCGCGCCGTGATCTCGGCCCGGACCAGCAGGCTGCGGGCCCGGGCGGAGCCGCGATAGTCGGGATGCACTGCGACACAAGCGAATTCGGCGGTCCGCTCGGCGGGGTAGGGCAGTAGGGCGTTGCAGGCGATCACGGTGCCGTCGCGGACCATCACCGAGAAGGTGCCGATGTCGAGCTCGAGTTGTTCACGGCTGCGCGGCACCAGCACGCCGGCCTCCTCCTGGGGCCGGATCAGCGCCTGGATGCCGGCGATGTCCTCGATACCGGCCTGGCGCGTGGCCTCGTAGTCGGAGTCGGCGTAGAACATCACCCCGACGCCGTCGCGGGTGAACAACTCCTGCAGCAGTGCGCCGTCGCCTGCTGCGCCGACCAGGTGCACCCGGTTGACGCCGGCTCGGCCGGCGGCGAGCGCGGCGAGGACGCAGTTGCGATCCTCCTTCGGCAGCCGGCCCAGCAGCTGGCCGTCGGCCAGCACCTGCTCCACGTCGCTGATCATGATCTGGCCGGCGTCACCGGTCCGCTCGGCCACCGACCACTGACCCGGGTCGGACTCCATCATGAAGATCAACTTGTCGGCACCGAGGCCGATGGCCACCGCCTCGGCCACGTCGGCGTTGCGCAGGTTGAAGGCTTCGCCGGTGGGGCTGTAGCCGACGGGGGAAAGCAGCGCGATCCGCTCGGCCGCCAGTACTTCACGGATCGCCTCGATGTCGACCTTGCGCACCGATCCGGTGAGCAGGTGATCGACGCCGTCCCGCACGCCGACCGGCTGCGCCGTGACCCAGGTGCCGCCGACCACGGTCAGCCGGGTGGCGCCGACCGCGGTATTGGCCAGTGAGGCCGACAGCTTGGCCTCGACGTCCATCCGCAGCGCCCCGACCGCAGCCTTGACCGCGCCCATGGCCGCCTCGTCGGTGATCCGCAGATCTCCGTGGTAGCGCGGCTCGATGCCTCGCACGGCGAGTTCGGCGTTGATCTGTGGGCGGGCTCCGTGCACCAGTACCAGCTTGACGCCGAGGCTGGTGAGCAGCGCAATGTCGTGCAGCAGTGACTCGAACGTGGGCTTGGTACAGGTCTCGCCGGGGAAGGCGATGACGAAGGTACGGCTGTGGTGCGCGTGCACGTAGGGGGCGGCATCACGCAGGGCGGTCACGAAGTCCGGGTGCTCCACGCTGCAACATTATGCAGACCCCTCGATGTTTATGCAGGAGGCGCGAGGAGTTCGGGTGCCCCGATCGGGCGCCTGGTGACCGTGAGCTGGTCGGGAGAGGCGAGCTCGGTCTCGGCCAGGTCGAGGTCGTGCAGACGTCTGGCGCTGACCAGGACCCGGCGCTCGAGCGTGCCGACCATGGCGTTGTAGTCCTCCAGGGCTCGCTCCAGGCTCCGGCCGAGTCGCGAGGTGGTCGTGCCGAGCGTGGACAACCGGTCGTAGAGCTCCCGCCCGACCTCGACCACCTGACGCGCGGATCCACTGAGGACGTCGCTGCGCCAGGTGATCGCCACGGTGCGCAGCAGCGTGAGCAGCGTCGTCGGTGTCGCCAGCACCACCCGGCGTGCCATCGCGTGCTCGAGCAGCGAAGGATCCTGGGCGCAGGCGGCGGCCAGGAACGACTCACCGGGCACGAAGCAGATCACCAGTTCCGGTGCGGGGTCGAAGGCCCGCCAGTACTCCTTGGCGGCAAGAGCGTCCACGTGACCGCGCAGCGCCCGGGCGTGGCGTTCGGCGGCGTTCCGGCCCCGGTCCGGCCCTCCGGTGCCGAGCGGGTTCGCCGGGCCGGCGTCGTCCTCACTGGCTTCGAGGTAGGCCGAGAGCGGGGCCTTGGCGTCGACCACCACGTGCTTCCCGCCGGGGAGGTGCACCACCAGATCGGGACGCACCTGCTGCCCCTCGGGCCCGACCCCGCTGACCTGGACGTCGAAATCGACCCGGTCGAGCATTCCGGCGTGCTCGACCACCCGGCGCAACTGCACCTCGCCCCAGGCCCCCCGCGACGTCGGAGCACGCAGCGCCCCGGCCAGAGCACCGGTCTGCCGTCGCACCGTCTCGATCTGGGTGCCGAGTTCGGTGAGCTGAGTCAGTCGGTCGCGCTCGAGGGCCCGCACCTGTTCCTCGACGCGCTGCAGCGTGCCTGCCAGGGGAGAGAGGGTCGCCGCGAGTTCGCGGTCCTGTGCGGCCGCACCTTCGAGGTCGGTGACCCGTTCGCGCAGCAGGTCGGCCTCGGTACGGGCCCGGGTCAACCGCTCCTGCCAGGTCTGCACCGCACCGAACCACACCACCGCGGCGCCGATCAGTCCGCCGACCACGAGGGTCGCCGCGGTGCTCAGCAGATCTGTCATGCGAGCCAGCTAATCAGGGGCCACCGACAAGTCCGGCCCGCGAACCGCTGCCCTAGGCTGGATCGGTGGGTGCGGAGCGCAAGACCAAGCCGTCGGGCAGTACGCCGCATGACATCGCGGCCGTCCTGGCCAAGGCCGAGAACCTGCGACGCGAACAGGCCGAGGAGGTCCTCGACCTGATGGCCGAGGTGACCGGAGCCGAACCGGTCGTGTGGGGCACGATGATCGGCTTCGGTCGTCAGCCCTACACCACCGCCGACGGCAAGGAGCACGAGTACTTCGCGGTCGGGCTGGCGCCTCGCAAAGCGGCCCTGACGCTCTACGGTCTCACCTTCTACGGATCCAACACCGACCTGCTCGACCGACTGGGACCGCACACCACCGGTAAGGGCTGCCTCTACCTCAAGCGCCTCGACGAGATCGACCGCGACGTCCTGCGCGAGCTCGTCCTTCGTGGCTGGGCCGCCAACCATCGACCCGGCTAGCCATTTCCCCGGAGCATGAGGGTGAGCCACAGTGCGGGGATGACCACTTCCGCCCTTCGGCTCGATGTCTCGTTGCCGCAGCTGGCCGCCGGCGAGTTCGACGCGGGCGCCTACGCCGACCATCTGCGGTGGATCGAGGAGCAGGGATTCAGCGGTGGCTGGGTGATGGAGCAGGCGATCGGTCCGACGCCCTTCCTCGCGCCGCTGGAACTGCTCGCCCACACCGCGGCGGTGAGCACGAGGCTGCGGCTCGGGGTGGCGGTGCTGGTGACCCCGCTGCACGACCCGGTGCAACTGGCCGCCTCGGTGACCGCCGTCGACCGGCTCAGCAACGGCCGGCTCGACCTCGGTGTCGCACCCGGTGGTGGGTTCAGGAAGTTCGGAGCGTTCGGGGTCGACCCCAAGACCTTCATCGCCAATTTCACCGAGGGCCTGGTCCTGATGAAGCAGATCTGGTCGGACGACGAGCGGATCACCTTCCACGGCCGATTCCGCGATCTCGACGACCTGCCGATCCAGCCCAAGCCCACACAACGGCCGCACCCGCCGCTGTGGTTCGGGGGCAGCGCCGAGCCGGCACTGGCCCGCGCCGTCCGGTTGGGCGACGGCTTCCTGGGTGCGGGTTCGACACCGACCGAGCAGTTCGCCCAGCAGGTGCCCGTCGTGCGCCGGCAGCTTCAGGAGCAGGCTCGCACCGGACCGTTCCCGATCGGCAAGCGCGTCTATCTGGCCGTGCGCGATGACGCTGAAACCGCTCGGGCACAGGCGATTTCAGGATTGCGGCGGATCTACGGCTCGATGCAGCGGGTGCCCTTGATGCCGGTGGCCGGCACTCCCGACCAGGTTCTCGCCGGTCTGCGTGCCGTGCGTGACGCGGGCGCCGAACTGATCATGCTCAACCCCCTCGGGGCCACGATCGCCGAGGACCGGCAGCAGCTGCAACGCCTGGTGGACGACGTGCTGCCCGGCCTGCACCCCTGACCTCGTGATCATGCAGAACTGCACCACCCGACAGGTCGTGATCATGCAGAACTGCTCGCTCGGTGGCTGAGCACGGCCGGGCCGTGGAACTGTCGGCGGCCCGGGTTACGGTGATCTGCATGTGCCGAAACATCCGAACCCTGCACAACTTCGCGCCGCCGGCGACCACCGACGAGGTCAATGCGGCGGCGTTGCAGTACGTGCGCAAGATCGCTGGTTCCACCAAACCCGCGAAGGACAACGAGGCCGCGTTCGAGGCCGCCGTGCACGAGGTCGCTCACGCGACCCAGCGGCTGCTCGACGCCCTCGTCGCACACGCTGCCCCCAAGGATCGTGAGGTCGAGGCGGCCAAGGCCCGGGCGCGCTCGGCCGAAAGATACGGCCGAACAGGTTGACCCTGTCACGGAGGTTGTGCATTCCAGACATTCCGTTGGTGTTCTCGACTCGGCTTCGGCTGGGCCGCCACCAACTCTGGAGTGCTCATGGTTGCCTATCGCTCTCGGATCCTTGTTTACGTCGTTACCTTCTGTGCCGCGCTCGTATGGGTACTCGCATCTTCTCCCGGGCCTGCTCAAGCCGAAGATCAAAGCGCTTCCGATGCGGGGCGCGTGGCATCTCAGGGAACCCCTCCTTGGCCCCCGTGCGGTGCCCATGACAAGAAGACCAAGGTTCTCTACCAGTACAAGCGAGCAGCGATTGCTGGAGTGGCGGGTGCGCGCGCAACGCTGGCCTGTGGGACTTCTGAGTGGGGGTTCCTGCACATCAAGAAGGGGCATCTCTCCCAGTGGGAGGCCAAGGCTGCCCCGCTCTTCGTTCCGTGGATGGATGTCGCGCATTGGGCCATCACCAACGCGCTAACGTTTCCTTGCTCGACCTTGAGACAGGGTTTCAACGACACCATCTTGTATGTCGGTCGATTCGAACTGCGGGACAGAGGTGGGGCTCTGATCCAGAGATTTGGAGTGCGTGTTGTGGTGTCCCGAACGACTCAGAACATCATCACCGCTTTTCCCGTATCCAAGGCTTGTTGAGGGGACCTGATGACCGGCGGAACACGTCAACACATTCTTGACATGAGCAACGAAGAGATCACGGTCGAGGACGACGGAACCGAGTTCGTTCTCCGCTCGCAAGACCCTCCGCCGGAGACGGTGGTCCTGCGCTGGCGAGTGAGCGACGTCGAGCTCGAAGCGATCTTTCATGAGCTGACACCAAGTGCACGCGCCGGATGGGGACGAGGTGGTCAGGGCTACTACATCGTGATCAACGAACTACAGGAACTGATCTTTACCAATGCTCCTGGTGAATACCGGGTGCGACGCGGCGAGACAGGGTTCGTCACCGAGCCGATCTCCGGCTAGACCCGGCGCTTGCAGCCGGTGGCCTTGCCGGACGAACTGAGCACCTGGTGCAAAGGCTCGTAGCTGGGTCCGGTCGCCGGCAGCCGGATCCCGGTGCGCAGCACCAGTCGATAGGTGCCGGCCGGAGCCAGGGCGCCGTTGTCGCGTCGTCCGTTCCAGCGAGCGACGATCTTGTCGGAGGTCACACCGGTGATGGTGCGAACCGTCTTGCCGGTGCAGGCGTTCTTCACCGTAAGCGACCACGCCTGCCGACGCGAGGGCCCGGCCGTGAGCACCACGTCGGTGCGGGCGTAGCGACTCTTGGCGCTCGACCTGGTCGGCCAGCTCAGCGTCACCTTCGGTGAACCGATACCCCCAGCGGCACAGGTGACGTTCCAGTCCATCGGCTGGCTGTCCCACCACTGCATCAGGTGCACCGGGCCGCCGTTGAGGCCCTCCGGCGAGCAGCCGGCGGTGGCCGCGTCCTGGCCGCGGGTGCCGACGGTTCCCCAGAACGGGACGTCGGGACGCTGCCACCCCGCGGTGATCTCCTTCCAGCCGGCGGTGTTGCTGTAGAACCCGGCCGGGATGCCTGCCTTCTTGTAGGCGTAGAGCATTCCCTCGAGGATGGCCCGATTGCGCGCGGCGGCAACGGAATCACGGTCCCCGCGCGGCCACGGCTGAGACTTGCGCG
>DAIOVT010000122.1:0-9583 GCA_036758885.1 Kineosporiaceae bacterium | reverse complement strand
ACCTCACGGCATGGGCCGATGGCGGGCCCACCGATCTGGACAATCTGACGCTGTTGTGTCGCTACCACCATCACCAGCATGCCCAACGCGGCTGGCGGTGTCGGTTGAACGCGGAGCGGCTTCCGGAGTGGATCCCTCCGCCCTGGGTGGATGCTGAACAGCGGCCGATTCTCAACGGTCGTCTGGTCTCTCGTCTGCTGGCTCGGCCGTCCGCCGGACAGGGAAGCCGGCGAACTCACCGAAGACCGGGTGCCGGGGACGCCGCATGAGCGCGCCCGGCCGGACGCCGTTTGAGCGCTGGGCCCGGCTACGGGGTCTCGGCGCGAGAGAGCACCGCGGCACCGGCCAGAGCGACGGCGAGTCCGACCAGGGCGACCCACCCGCGCCCCGGGCGCACGGCGTCCCCGAGCCAGGCAAGCCCGGCAACAGCAGGCCACAGAGTGGCAGTCAGATACATCGCCGCCACGGGGCCGGTCACGGCACTGCTGTCCTCCGAGGTCTGTGCTCTCGTTCCAGCCGAAGCCGAAGCCGAAGCCGAAGCCGAAGCCGAAGCCGAAGCCGAAGCCGAAGATGGATCCGACACTGAGGGGAGAGCAGAAGGGACGGCACGGGGGTGCTCGCGGGAGCGGAAGGCCAAGGTCAACAGCACCTGGCCGATCAACACGCCGCCGATCACGACGGCGGCGGCGACCAGTCCGCTGCCTGTACGCAGTAGTCGCCACGAAGTCTCCGGGTCGCCGGCGAGGGCCCGGGCGGCGACCGCGGAGCCACCGAAGCCGATGCCCGCCAGGGCCCCGAGCAGCCAGGCCGAGGCTCGCCGTCCGGGCCCGGGCAGCGCCGCGAGCAACGGCAGCACGGTGACGACCGCGCATGCCGACAGCGCGGTTCCGGTCAGAGCCTGCGCCGGGCCGGGGCGGGCCGCGGTGCCCAGGGCCGTGATACCCAGGACCACCCCGGCGAGCGCGACCAGTTCCGAGCGGCCGAGGCGCCAGCGGCCCATCGCCGCCCCCGCGGCCGCGGTCACCGCAACGCTGGCGGTGACACATGCCTGCACCATGAGCAGCGGCACCTGGGTACGGGCCACGAACGCCAACAGGAAGGCTGCGCCCTGGGCCACCAGGCCGAGAAGGTAACTGCGCGAACGGATCTGGTCGGCCCCGCTGGACAGCAGCAGGCTGGACGCTCCGTAGCAGGCGACCGCCGCGGCCAGCGCGAGGGCGGCCCAGAGCACCGAGGTGGTCATCGCCGCTGCGCCCTGTTCGTCTGAGTGGCTCGGCTCAACTGCGCAGACCGTCGAGTTCGGCGGCGATCGCCTCGAGCATCGATTCCGGGGCGTTGTACTTGGCCGCACCGGGCAACGGCCAGTGCGCCACGACGTCGGTGTACCCGAGCTGCGAGGCCCGCCCGACCACGTCACGGAAGACCTCGACCGAGGTCAGCGAGAAGGTGGGGGCGGCGTCCACGGAGAGGTACTTCGGGATCGCCGCCGGGTCGGCGCCGGCCGCTGCGGCGACGTCCTCGAACCGGCGGGTGAAGCCGGCCAGGTCGCGCCACCAGGTCTCGTCGTCCGCCGCGTCGTCGGCAGCCGCCGAGCCGTTGCTGATCCAGCCGTCCAGGCGCGCGGCCAGGCGCATCAGCCGTGGGCCACCGGCGGCTACCAGCACCGGCGGCCGGGGACGCTGCACGCACGGCTGCGTGGTCAGCGCCTCGTCGGCGGTGTAGAAGCGTCCCTGATGGTCGGTCACCTGCTGGGTGAGCACGGCGTCGAGCAGGTCGACGAACTCTTCCAGCCGTTCCGCCCGGTCGGCTGCCGGCAGCAACGCCTCACCAAGCACCCGGGCATCGGAACCGATTGTGCCGGCGCCGATCCCGACCATCGCGCGGCCGTTGCTGACGTCGTCCAATGCGGCGATCTCACGGGCGAACGTCACCGGGTGGCGGAAGTTCGGCGAGGTCACCCAGGTACCCAGCGGGATCTGTGAGGTGACCCCCGCCGCGGCGACCAGGGTGGGCATCGTGGCTCCCCAGGGCGTGCCCGCCAACGGATCCCAGGTCAGATGGTCGTAGGTCCAGGCGTGGTCGAAACCGTACGACTCCGCCCGTCGCCACTGGTCCGCCTGCACCGACCAGCGCTCGATCGGCAGGATGATCAACCCGAAACGCACTCCGCCACCGTAGTGGCCGCGACACCACGATCGAGCGCAAGCGCGCAGTTCGCCGCCGGCCGTCGGCCGTTCCGCGGCATGGCCTGGGGTGTTCGGCGGACCTTCGGCGGGTGATCGCAACGGATATCGACCCGATCGCCGGTCCGCTCGCCTACGGTCTTGCCGTGACCACGACCGATCCGGCCCGTCCCGGCGAGCCGACCGAAACGCCCACCTGCCCCGGCTGCGGCGGCGCAGGCTGGCAACCCTGGCGTAACCCGAACCCCGAGTGGGCCTACCTGCGCTGCTCCAGCTGCGGACTCGCCCGGATCGATCCGATGCCGACCCCCGATCAGCTCGGCGCGGTCTTCGACGGCGGCTACTTCACCGACGGCGGCGACAAGGGCGGCTACGCCGACTACGACGCCGACGCCGAGACCCACCGGCTGAACGCCCGCGACCGGCTGGCGGGTCTGCCCGCGCCGCGGCCCCGGGCCGACGGACGCGCTCCCGTGCTGGTGGACGTCGGCTGCGCCAGCGGCTACGTGCTCGAGGTCGCCCAGGAACGCGGCTGGCGCGCGATCGGCGTCGAGGTGGTGCCCGAGATGGCCGATCGCGCTCGCGCCAAGGGATTCACCGTGGTCGGCGGTCTCGACGAGGTGGCCGCTGCGCTCGGCGGCGGTGACGGCCCGGCCACCGAACCCGGCAGTGGTGACGACTCGGCCGCCGAACTCGGTGGCGACGACCCGGCCGCTGCCGGGGGAGTGGCGGTGGTCTGCTTCTTCCAGGTGCTCGAGCACCTGCCCGATCCACTGGCGGCGCTGCGCCAGGCCCGCCGGTTGGCCGGCGACGACGGTGTGCTGCTCTGCGAGACCTGGGACGGCGCCAGCCGGATCGCCTGGGCGGCGGGCAACCGTTGGCAGCAGCTCAGCCCGCCGTCGGTGCTGTGGGTCTTCGACGAGCTCTCGGCCCGGTCGATGTTGGCCCGGGCCGGCTGGCGGCAGAACCGCTGGCGGCGCACCTCCAAGGCGATCAGCCTGGGCTGGGTGGCCGGACAGCTCGCCCCGCGTCTGCCCGGCCCGCTGGCCACGACGATGCGTCGCGCCGTACAGCCGGTCGAGCGGGTCCGGCTGCGCTACGGGTTGGGCGACCTGGTGCTGCTCAGCGCCGGCACCGGGCAGACGTCGCCACAGACATCGGCGCAGACATTGCCGCCGACATCGACGCAGACATCGCCGGCGGCGTCGCAGCAGACATCGCCACCGACATCACCGCGGACGTAACCCGTTCAGGAGCCAGGTGCCGCGGTTCAGGAGTCGGGCATTCCGGCATCGCTGGCCTGATGCACCGGGAGCGGACGCTCGCCGAGCCGGCGGGCATGTTCGGCGGTGCCGACCACGTCGAAGTCGGCGGTGAGCTTGGCCAGGAAGTGGTCGAGCACCTTGGCCTTCTCGGCCGCCCGCAGCGCCATCCCCGGGAAGAACTCCAGCCCGGGCGCGTCATCGCGGTCGAGAATGTCCAACGGGTGCAACAGGATGCTCGGCCCGACCCCCGCGATGCGGCAGGCCCGCAACGAGGTGGAGACGTAGTTCGTGGCCAGCCGGGGATTGATCTGGTGCAGGTGCAACACGTAGCTCACGTGGATCGGCACCTTCGCCAGCGGCATCGTCGTCACCGGCAGCTCGACCAGCCCGGGGCCGTTCGGACGCGCGGTGGTGCGCCAGCGGTAAGGCCCCACCGGACGCAAACCCTCACGCGCAGAACCGAAGAGCCCCTTGCGCTGTTCGCGGTCGGCGGCCGACAACTTGGCGCTGCGGAAGTAGTAGGCGCGGGCCAGCGGGCCGATCCAGGTGGGCAGAGTCGTTGCGTCGTAGGCGTATCCGCGTTCCTCGAGCAGTTCGAGCAGGGTGGGCGAGAGGCTGTAACCGGGGCCGCGGAACCCGATCGGGCGCGGGGCGCCGGCGTCCATGATCGCGGCCTCGGTACGGGCCAGCTCGTCCTCGAGCTGGTTGCGCGAGTACAGGTGCAGCCAGGGCTCGTGCTCGTAGGAGTGGTTGGCGATCTCGTGGCCCGCGGCGCTGAGCTCGGCGACGAACTTGGCGCCGTCCTCGGTGGCGGCGTCATGGCCGACGACGAACACCGAGGCGGTCACGCCGTGCCGGCCGTAGGCGTCGATCAGGCGCGGCCCGAGCGCCGTCAGGTATCCGGGCCGGCTCTCCCAGGCCGGGTCGCCGTGGGTCTTCATGTACGACCAGAGGTTGTCGGCGTCCAGGCTGATGCTGGCCAGCGGCTTGCCGCCGCCCGGCCTCGGCTCAGCGGCCGCGGCCACCGGCCGGGCGATCCGCGCGACGCCGGCGGGCCCGGGCGCCTGCCCGGCTGCCTGCTCAGCCGACTGACCGGCTGCCTGCTCAGCCGACTGACCAGCCGACTGACCGGCCATCTGCCCGACAGCCGTGCCGCTCTCGGGGACGGCGACCGGCCGGGACGCTTCCACAGCCGCGGGCAGGCTGGGTGCGATGTTCGACGGCAGGGTTCGCGCGGCGTCGGCGCGGACCTGGTCCAGCAGGCGTTCGGCGAGTGCCAGGGTGGACTCGACGTTGAGCGTGCCGTCGGTGATCTGGGCGCTCGAGGCCAGGTACAGCCCCGGCACCCCGGTGCGCATCGGCGGTGCCTTCAGCGCGGACCCGGGCACCGGTACCGGCATCACGTGCCGGGCCCGGGCGACCTTGGCGGCCAGCACGTCCTCGCGGGTGAGCTGCGGGTAGCGGCGGATCAGATCGTCGACGAACCGCTCGGCGATCTGATTCTCGTCGGCGCTGAACAGTTCGTCGTCCGGGCCCGTGTAGCGCGGCAGATAGACCAGGTGCCGGCCACCGAGTTGTTCGGGGTCGATCAGGTTGGTCATCTCGACGACCGCCGTGTAGGGAGTGTCGTCGGTGACGTAGGTGAGATAGCCGCCGGTCAGCTGCCGGCGCAGCACCACCGAGACGCAGACGCAGCCGAGGTAGCTGACCGCGTTGAGCCGGTCGAGCCAGCCGGACGGCACGTGCTCGCCGAGCAACCGGGCCGCGATCGGTCCCGGGGTGGTCACCACCACCCGGTCGGCCGGGATCGCCTCGAACTCACTGCGCCCGTTCGGGTCTGCGCCCGTTCCGGTGCGGGCCGTTCCGGTGCCGGCCACCTGGACCGTCCAGCCGCTGCCGGAGCGCTCCAGCCCCTGCACCGCGGTACCGGTGCGAACCTCGACACCGAGCGAGCGCAGGTTGTCGGCGACCGCACCGAGCACCGCGTGGTAGCCACCCTCGACCCAGCCGAACAGGTCGCCGTCCCCGCCCTTGAGCCGGGCGGTGAGCAGCCTGCGGAAGGTCGATCTGATGAACCGTCCCGAGGCCGCCTCGGCCTGTTCGCCGAGCTTGGCGCGCAGCAGCGGCATCCACAGGTCGCCGGTCGCCGAGGCTCCGGACCAGCGCCGCAGCCAGGCGGCCGAGGTGGTGTTCTCTCCCCAGCCGACCGGCAGCACGGCGCCGAGACCCACGGTCGCGCCCACCCGCAACCGGTCGATCGGGCTGAGCGCGTCGAGGGTGAGCAGGTCGATCACGCTCGACATCGGACGGACCTTGCCGCCGGCGAGCAGTTCGGACTTCACGGTCTGCAGGTGCAGCCGGTCGCGCATGCCGAGCGAGTCGAGCAGGTCGATCACCCGGCGGTCGGCGGAGAGCACCACGTGGTAGAAGCGGTCCCAGGTGACCGGCCCCCGCGCGGTGCCGCCGTCCGCGGTGTCGCCCGGGGTGTCGCCGTCCGTGGTGTCGATGGTCCAGGCCGAGGCCAGGCCGCCGAGGGTGGGGGCGGCCTCGATCAGTGTGACCCGGCGTCCCTGACGGGCCAGGCCGGCCGCGACGGCCGCGCCGAGCATCCCGCCGCCGCAGACCACATCGTGCCCGCCGCCTTCCGTGGCGCTCATCGTCACTTTCTCCTCAACCCCTTGTGCTCGTGGCCCCTCCGGGATCGTCTCAAGAACCTCGGCCCACCGGGCGATGTTCGGACAAGACCCCGTCCAGGGGATCGGCAGCAGGCCGGCCCGGCTACAGCGCGGACGGTTCATTGCCCCCGGAGGAGTGAACCGGGGGAGCGGGCCGGGACACTTCCGGCTGCTGCTGGGGCTGGATCAGCACCGTGGAGACGCCGGACAGCGGTGGCGCCTGCTCGTGCCGCCGGCGGCGCTCCTGCCGTCTGAGCGAGGCCTGCTCGAGCTGGATCATCGAGCGGCGGTAGCGCTCGGAGAGCACCGCGGCGATGAACCGTTCCGGGTCGATCGGCCCCGGCGGTGTCGGTGCCACCCGGGCATTGATCCGGCCGGCCAGGTCGGCACCCATCCGGGCCCGGGCGGCGGGATTCATCCGGCCGGCGCGGCTGAGGAACTGCCGGGCGGCGTCCACCAGGGGGGAGGGCAGCCGGCCGATGTCGGCGCCGCGCGCCCACCCTTCGAGCTCCGGCGGGCAGGTCGGCGGTGGTGCCGATCGGGTCGGGATCCGTTCGCGCACAACGTGTGTGCCCGCGAGCATGTCGCCGAGCCGTTTGCCGCGGGGGTTGGCCAGCGATGCGACCAGGGCGACCGTGCCGCTGGTGATGTAGATCTCGGGGAAGATCAGCAGGGTGCGGATCAGCGCCTGCCGCCAGCGGATCGGGCCGCCGTCGTCGCGAACCACCCGCATGCCGAACAGGAACTTTCCCGGGGACCGGCCCCGGGTGACGCTCTCCCAGAGCACGGGCACCCCGACCATCACACCGAGGGACAGCACCAGCGCCAGCGCCCTCGCGCCCGCGTCGTCCAGGTCGATCAGCAGTTCGGACGCGGCGTAGTAGATGCCCAGCAGGGTGAGCAGCAGGATCGCCTGGTCGACGATGAAGGCCAGCGCCCGGGTGGCGAACGAGGCCGGCCGCAGATCGAGCAGCACCGCCTCGCCGGTGACGATGCCCTCGGGCAGCAGCAGGTCGTCGGAGCGGGTCGGCACGCGTTCAGCTTAGGCTGACGCGGTGGACGTCGATGCCTTCGCCGCAGCGCACCGGGCCGAGTGGGAACGGCTCGAGCAGCTGGCCGGCAGGCGGCGGCTCAGCGACACCGAGATCGACGAACTGGTCGACCTGTATCAACGCGTCGCCACGCATCTGTCGGTGGTGCGCTCCGAGGCCGGCGATCCGATGGTCGCCGGCCGGCTCTCCCGGCTGCTGGCCACGGCCCGCACCGCCCTGACCGGCAGTTCCGAACCGATCGGGCTCGAACTGCTGCGGATGTTCACCGTGTCGTTCCCGGTCGCGGTCTGGCGGGCCCGCTGGTGGGTTCTCGGCGCCGCCCTGTTCACGGTGTTCGTCTCGGTCGCGGTGGCGCTCTGGCTGCTGCGCACCCCCGAGGCGATGGCCTCGCTCGCCAGCGACGAGGAGTTGCGGCGGCTGGCCGAGGTGGACTTCGAGTCGTACTACTCCGAGAACCCGGCGACCAGTTTCGCGGCCCGGGTGTGGACCAACAACGCCTGGATCGCGGCGCAGTGCGTCGCGTTGGGGATCAGCGGCATCGGCGTCGTCTACGTGCTGTTCACCAACGCGCTCAACCTCGGCGTGAACGCCGCGGTGATGGCCGAGTACGACCGGCTGGGGGTGTTCTTCGCCCTGATCACCCCGCACGGACTGCTCGAGCTGACGGCGGTGTTCGTCGCCGCCGGGGCCGGTCTGAAGCTGTTCTGGGCCTGGGTGGCGCCCGGGCCGGTGCCACGGCTGCGCTCGCTCGCCGTCGAGGGCCGCTCGATGATCACCGTGGCGATGGGTCTGGTGATCGTGCTCGGGGTCTCCGGAATCGTCGAGGCCTTCGTCACGCCGTCCCCGTTGCCCACCTGGTTGCGGATCTGGATCGGCATCGCGGTCTGGGCGATCTTCCTCGCCTACGTCTGGGGGTTCGGACGGCGCGCCGCCCGGGCGGGTGAGACCGGCGACATGCGCCGCGGACTGGTCGAGGACGTCGCCCCGGTGGCCGGCTGACCACCGGTAGCTGGTTCAGAGACGCCCGGCGGCCTTGAGGGCCAGGTAGCGGTCGGCGAGCCGGGGCGGCAGTTGGTCGGGTTCGCCGCTGACCACCTCGACGCCGTACCGGTGCAGTTCGGCGACCAGCACCTCACGATCGATCGTGGCCCTCTCGGCGGCGGCCGCGTCATAGATCGATCGGACGTCGCTGCGGTCGGCGGCCATCTCGTTGAGCCCGGGGTCCTCGACCGCCGCGATCACCACCAGGTGCCGGCTGGTCAGCACGGGCAGCACGTCGAGCAGACCCTCGTCCATCGCGGCCGGCTCCAGCGAGGTCAGCAGCACCACCAGGGCGCGCTGGCTGAGGCGTTCCCGCACTGTCGAGCCGATCGCCACCCAGTCGGCCTCGACCAGGTCGGGCTCCAGCGGTGCCATCGCGTCGACCATCGCGGCGAGCAGGTCCGCCCCGGTGTGCCCGAGCACCTGGGCCCGGGGCCGGCGGTCCATCGCGATCATGTCGACCCGATCGCCGGCCCGGGTGGCCAGGGCACCGAGCAGCAGCGCGGCGTCCATCTCGGCGTCCAACCGGGGCACGTCGCCGATCCGGGCGGCGCTGGTGCGGGAGGTGTCCAGCACCAGCAGCACCCGGCGCTCCCGCTCGGGCCGCCAGGTGCGCACGACCACCTGCTGCCGGCGCGCGGTCGCCCGCCAGTCGATCGCCCGCACGTCGTCGCCGACCACGTAGTCGCGCAGCGAGTCGAACTCGGTGCCCTGGCCGCGCACGTTGATCGCGGTGCGTCCGTCCAGCTCGCGCAGCCGGGCCAGCCGGCTGGGCAGGTGCCGGCGGGAGTGGAACGGCGGTAGCACCCGCACGCTGCCGGGTGCGGGCAGGGTGTGCTGCCGGGCGGCCAGACCCATCGGGCCGAGACTGCGCAGCACCACGAACGGTGCCTTCAGATCGCCGCGCCGGGTCGGGATCAGGCCGGTGCTCACCCGGCGCCGTTGCCCTGCGGGAATGTCGATCGGGTGCCGGTTGGCGAGCGCTCCGGCGGAGGGTTGCCAGGCGTCGCGCAGCGAGCCGCGCAACCGGCGGGTGCCGGTGTTGCTGACCAGGACGGCGCTCGCGGTGGGGCCGTCGAGTCGCAACGAGGCGATCGGTTCTCGTTGCACCGCAACGGATCCGGGCGGGGCGGCGAGAAGCAGGTCGATCAGGACGACAACGATCGTCAGGGCGATCCAGGCGAGCACGGTGGCCGTGCTCGGCACCAGCGCCACCGGCAACAACCCGAACGCGAGCAGCAGTACGGCTCGCCCGGTGATGATCATCGTCGTCCCTCGGCGTGACCGGCGCTCAGCGCGGCACCGGCACGGTGGCCAGCACCGAGTCGAGCACCGAGTCCGCCGTGGTTCCCTCGAGCTCGGCCTCG
>DAIOVT010000121.1:0-9595 GCA_036758885.1 Kineosporiaceae bacterium | reverse complement strand
GGCGTGGGCGGTGCGGAACGCCCGAGCGGCGGTAGAGGTACTGGCCGCGGCGGTCGCCGTGGCTGGATCGGGTGCTGCTGAGCCGGGCGGGGTGTCGGGTGCGCAGGTGGTCTCGATCGAGCGGTTGGCCCGGTCGGTGGAGGCGGTCAAACTTGCGGCTGTGGCAGCGGTTGACGCGCGCCAGGTCGCCTCGGGTGAGGCAGCGGTGAGCACGGCGGCGTGGCTGGCGACGGCGACACGCTCGGACCCGGCCGCGGCGGCGCGGCAGGTCCGACTGGCGAAGAGGCTCGCCGAGGCCGCCCACACCCCGGAACTCGTTGCCGGTTCCGCACGGACGTCACAAGCTCCACACGCAGACACCCTGGCGCTGACCCGGGCAGCGTTCGCGGCGGGAGACATCTCGAGCCGTCACGTCCAGGTGATCACCGACGCCCTGGCCACGCTGCCCACCACTACCGCGGCCGATGTCTCAGTCGATGTCTCAGTCGATGCCTCAGTCGATGCCTCAGTCGATGTCTCAGTCGATATGTCGGTCGATGCTGCAGACCTGACTTCGGTGACGGCACGGGAACGGTTGCGTCTGGAGCAGCATCTGGTGGACCGGGCCAGGGTGATCGACCCGACCCGGCTGCGACGGGAGGCCCGCCGACTGCTCGCGGTACTGGAACGACCCGTCGCCGAGGTCGACAGCCACCACGACCACCAGCTGCGCGATGAGGAGGCTGCGGCGTTGGCGAAGACCCGCCTCACTCTGCATGACAACCAGGACGGCACCACCAGCGGCCACTTCATGATCCCCACCTTCGCAGCCGGGATCCTGCGTAAATGCGTGCAACAGATGACCGCCCCACGCCGCCAGAACACCTCGCAGACCGGTTCGCAGACCGGTTCTCGTGGCGGTCCAGGCAACGGCGCGCCGGACTGGACGCACCGGCAGGGTCTGGCGTTGGTCGAGTTGCTGGAGCACCTTCCGACCGATCACCTGCACGGCAAGGTCGCCGCGACCGTGGTGATCACCATCACCCACGACCGGCTCCGCAGCATGATCACCGACGCCACCGGAGCCGGCACCGGTGAGAGCGACGGTCAGGGCCCGGCGAGTCTGGACACCGGTGGCGAACTGTCCGCCGGTGAAACCCGCCGGATCGCCTGCAGTGCAGGGATTCTGCCCGCCGTCCTGAACGGTGCCTCGATGCCGATCGACGTCGGCCGAACGCAGCGCTTCTTCACCGAAACCCAACGCACCGCACTGGCCACCGTCTACGACGAATGCGCCGCCACCGGCTGCGACCGCCCGTACGCCTGGTCCGAGATCCATCACCAACACCCTTGGGCGCACGGCGGACGAACCGACCTACGCGAAGCGATACCCGTGTGCTGGTTCCACCACCGACGGCTCCACGATCCCGACTACCACCACGCGATCACACCCGACCCCGAACACCCAACCCGAAAACGCATCACGTTCCGGCCGGCCGACGCAGCGTGACGCAGGCCGACGCAGGGCAAGGCATCACGGCGCGAGATATGACGGCGTGCGAGACCGCACACCGAGAAGACTGCGCGAGGGGCGAAGGAGGCGGCGCTATGCGCGTTCGTCCTCGATGACCTCGCCGTCGACGACCTCGTCGTCCAAAGGTTCGGCGTAGAAGTTCCCGGCCCCAGCCTCGGGCGGGGGTGGCGTGGCGAGCCACGGCGATCCGTCGTTGGCGGGCGTACGGCGGCGCAGCGATCGACGTAGCACCATGTCCTTCTCGGCGCGCTCGACCAGATCGGCGAGACCACCCTCGTCCCAGGGCACGAGTGTCGCCGAACCGATGCTCACCCGGCCGGTCCAGACGTCGGTCGGCACGACCGGGGTGGCCAGCAACGCGGCACGTACCCGGCGTTCGAGCTCCAGGGGCGAGATGCCGTTGCCGGGGCCGAGCACGACGAACTCGTCGCCGTTCCAGCGCACCACGACATCGGTACCGCGCACACATTCACCCAGCGTCTTGGCGACGGCGCGGAGCACGGCATCACCGGCAGCCAGGCCACCGGCGGCATTGACCACGCGCATGCCGTCGACGTTGATGAACAGACTGTGCACGGCCTCGCCGCTGCGCCGGGCGCGTTCGATCATCGGAGTGACGATCAGTTCGGCGCCGGCCCGGTTGACCACCTCGGTGAGAGCGTCCTGCATGGAACTTCCATCGGACGACGAGGCGGGATCCTTGACCCGGTTGATATCCGCGCGGGAGGGATCCCCCGGTCGGGCGCCGTCCCTGAGGTCGAGCCGGCATGACCGGCGCGACGGGGCCGCTGACTACCATGTCGCGATGACGTCTTCCGCCTCCGAACCGATCGGTACGCAGGACCACATCTCCCTCACCGAGACCTTCGCGGCCCACAACTATCACCCGCTGCCGCTGGTGCTCAGCCACGGTGAAGGGGTCTGGGTGACCGACGTCGACGGACGCCGATACCTCGACTGTCTGGCCGGCTACTCGGCACTCAATTTCGGGCACGGCCACCCGCGGCTGCTGGCCCGCGCCCGGCAACAGCTCGACCGGCTCACCTTGACCAGTCGCGCCTTCTACAACGATCAGCTCGGCCCGTTCGCCCGCGACCTGGCCGCGCTCACCGGCAAGGACAAGATCCTGCCGATGAACACCGGGGCCGAGGCCGTCGAGACCGCGATCAAGGTGGCCCGGCGCTGGGCCCAGGACAAGCACAAGGTCGACCCGGACCGCGCCAACATCATCGTCATGGATGGCAACTTCCACGGCCGCACCACCACGATCGTCTCGTTCAGCACCGACGAGGACGCACGCCGCGGTTACGGTCCGTTCACTCCCGGGTTCCGGGTCGTTCCCTTCGGTGACGCCGCCGCTGTCGAGGCCGCGATGGACGACGACACCGTGGCCGTGCTCGTCGAGCCGATCCAGGGCGAGCGCGGCGTGATGATCCCGCCGGCCGATTTCCTGCCCCGGGTACGAGCCCTCTGCTCCGCCAACGACGTTCTGCTGATCTGCGACGAGATCCAGTCCGGCCTGGGGCGAGCCGGAGCCACCTTCGCCAGCGATCTGGTGGACGTCGTTCCCGACATCTACGTGCTCGGCAAAGCGCTCGGCGGCGGGCTGATGCCGGTGTCGGCGATCGCGGCGAACGACGATGTCTTCTCGGTGATCACTCCCGGGTCGCACGGCTCGACCTTCGGCGGTAACCCCTTGGCCGCAGCGGTCGGTCACGAGGTCGTGGCCATGCTCGCCACCGGCGAGTTCCAGCAGCGGGCACTCGACCTCGGTGCGACGTTGGCCGACGGGCTGGCCGGCCTACCCGCCGATCGCGTGAAAACTGTTCGATGCCAAGGGCTTTGGGCAGGGCTGGACATCGACCCTGATTTCATGAGCGGTCGCGAGCTCTGCGACAGACTGATGGAGCGTGGGGTACTGGCCAAGGACGCCCATGACTCGACCATCCGGCTCGCGCCACCCCTGGTGATCACCGAACCCGAGATCGGCACGCTCATCGACGCGCTCCAGGACGCCCTCGCCAGGTGATCCCGAGCCGTGCGAACCGTGCGGTTCTGCATGATCACGGCGGGTTCGGGGGTGCGCGTGCAGACGGCACGACCTCCCGAACCGTGCGGTTCTGCATGATCACCACGGTTCGGGGGCGCGCGTGCATACAGCACGGCCTCCCACGGCGTGCGGTTCTGCATGATCACCACGAGTTCAGGGTGCGCGTGCCTACGGCACGACCTCTCGTGGCGTGCAGTTCTGCATGATCACGGGAGGGTGATGGCGGTGACGAGGATGCCGCCGTGGTTGGCCCAGCGGCCGTCGAGGTGCGAGATCCGCCGGGTGCCGACGGTCAGCGGGTCGACCAGCAGTTCGGCGGTGAAGGTGCCGTCGGGGCGCAGGGTGATCCGGGCC
Organism: Kineosporiaceae bacterium; assembly: GCA_036758885.1. Taxonomy (GTDB): domain Bacteria; phylum Actinomycetota; class Actinomycetes; order Actinomycetales; family Kineosporiaceae; genus DAIOVT01. Next base: position 5,678 of record DAIOVT010000121.1, on the reverse strand, counting down.
TCGGTGAAGTCGAGCCAGCGGCGGGCGATCGGGTACCAGGTCTTGTAGAGCGATTCCTTGGCGCTGAACAGCAACCGGTCCCAGTGCACGGTGGCGGCGCCGGTCATCCGCGGACGCAGGTCGGCGATCTCCTCGGAACGGGCGACCACCTCGAACACACCGGTGGGCAGTGGCTCGTCGAGTTCGGCGTCGATGCCCAGCGAGGTGACCTCGCCGGCCCGGGCGACGGCCGCGGCGTAGTAGCCGGCGCAATGGGTCATGCTGCCGACCACGCCCTCGGGCCACAGCGGTGCCCCGGCATCTCCGGTCAGGATCGGGGACGGCGTGAACCCCAACCGGCGCAGAGCTTTTCGAGCGCAGAACCGCACCGCGGCGAACTCCTCGCGGCGTTTCGCCACCGCCTTGGCGATCAGCTCATGCTCCTGCGGGAACAGGCCGGGATGCCCCGGCGGACGCCGCAGCGTCTGCACCTGCACCACCGCAGGGAGCAGCAGCTCGAGCAGTTGCGCCCCGCCCCCCGTCGTCACATCGGCGACGTTACCCGGCCGGACGCAGCGCCCACATCAGCATGTCCCAGCCGACGTCCAGCTCGGCGTCCACCGCGAGACCGGCCCGCTCGAACAGGGCGAGCCACTCCGGCCGGGTGCGCACCCCCGAGCCGAAGGCCGCCCGTAGCTTCAGGTCGAGTTCGGCGTCGTGGTCGTGCAGGTCAGCGGTGTCCAGCACCAACTCGGCCAGCATCAGCCTGGCCGGTCCATCGGCCACCGCACCGGACGCGGCGGCGTAGACCTGCTCGCCGAGCGTGCGCAGCCGGGTCACGGCCTCGTCGTCCGGCAGCTGATCGAACAGGTAGACGCCGAGCCCGCCGTCACCGGACGGGGCCTGCGACGGCGCCACCGAGGCGGTGATCACGGCCGTCGGGTGGGCCTGCAGCAAGGCGGCGGCCGTCTCGGGAGCACCGGTGCCGAGCACCGACAGCCGCGGGTAGCGCGACCAGTCCCAGTGCGAGACGACCGACGGCGCGCTCCAGGTGGCGGCATCGGCGCGCCGCTCGCGAACTGCCGACGCCAGCGCCGGGTCGGCGGCGAGCCGGGCCGGGACCTCCCCCACCGGGCGACCGGACCGGACCAGGTCGACCAGCGCCGGCGTGGACAGTTCGAGCAGCGCGCCGGGCCCGCCGGCCCCGAGTTCGGCGACATAGTCGTCGTCCTCGGTGAGTTCGGCGCCGAGCTCGCCGAGCGAGAACGTGTCACCCTCGGCGGCCAGCACCTCGATCGCGACCAGGTAGCGGGCCAGCGCCTGCGCGGCGGCGGCGTCCAGTGCCAGATCGGCGGCCAACCTGGACGCATCGGCGGGGCCGGTCTCGAGACGGCTCAGGATCCCGAGCGAGACCGCGGCGCGCAGCGCCACCGGACGGGTGATGTCGAGCAGGGACTGCAACCGGTCCCAGGTGTCGTCCTCCTCGACGACCTCGGCACCGGTCTCCTCGTCGCGGCGGATCTCGGTGCGCCGCCAGTACCCGGTGACCTCCAGGCAGTCCCGGGGCACCTCGCGCTCGTACTTGAGGTGATTGCGGATCGGCTTGAGCGTGACCGCCTCGCCGGCGACCCACACGTACACCTCGCCCGGCCACCAGTCCGCGGCGCGGATCGCCTTCTCGAGTACGTCGCTGGTGCCCGGAGCGGCGTCCCCGCGGTGCAGCCAGCTCAACTCGACTCCTGGCCGATCCTGCAGACCGGGCATCGGCACCTCGTGTTCGGCGTCGGCGACCTCGACGAAGACCTGGGCCCGGGCCTCGAAGGGCAGGTCGTCGATCAGCCGCCCGATCGCCGGGATCGCGGTCTCGTCGCCGGCGATCAGCAACCAGTCGACACCCTCGGGCAGCAATGCGGACGACTTCGGGCCGGCGATGTAGGCGGGGTCACCGACCCGCACCCGCTCGGCCCACATCGACGCCGCGCCGGTGCCGTGCCGCACGAACTCGAGGTCGAGCTCACCGATCTCGGGCGCCCAGCGCCGCGGCGTGTAGTCCTTGCCGGCCGAGGTGCCGGCCCAGTCGAGGTGCCCCTCGACCTGGCGCGGCGGGCGGATCTCGGTCTCCCCCAGCTCCGGCACGATGATCTTCACGTGGTCGTCGAAGCCGTCGTTGCGCAGCGCCGGAACAGCGATCCCGTCGGCGGTGGTGAAGGCGGCCAGCTGCTCGCCGGCCAGGGTGATCCGGCGCAGCCCGGGGCCGATGTCGACCACCTCGGTGACCTCGAGCCGGCGCACGTTGATGGGAAAGATCAGCTGCTGTCGTCGGGTCCGCGGCATGCCGCGAGCCTAGGCAGCCCGGCGCACCGGCGGTCCAACGCAGCGACCATGCGACACCACTGATCCGCCGGAAGAGTGTCCCTCGGACGGACGCTCGGTTCGACCGTTCGGTGTCCCGCTTGGACCGGCGGTCCGCCGGCCCACCTAGATTTCGGTCGTGAGCTCCGTTGCGGACCGTGTCCTGGATTCCGCTGCGCGACAAGGGGGTTCCGGCACGCGACAGAACGTCGTCCCGGGCACCGGTCGCGCCGTGCTGCGGTTCTGTCTGGTCGGGGCCCGGCGTGATCTGGTCGCCTCGGTGCTCTCGGCATTCGTCAGACAGCTCGCCTTCCTGGCCATCCCGTGGCTGATCGGCCGGGCCGTGCAGGCCGTCGCGGACGGCGATCGCCACGGGGTGTTCGTCTCGGCCGGGCTGCTGGCGCTCGCGGTGCTCGTCGAGTTCGCCGGCTACTGCGGGTGGGTCTGGTGGGCGAACCTCTCCGAGGCCCGGTTGGCCGGCACGGTGCGTGGCTGGATGCTCGACACGGTGCTGCGCGCCCGGGACGACGAACTCGGCGAGGTGGTCGAGGGCCACGGCGACCTGATCAGCCGCACGATGGACGACGTCGACCACCTGCTCACCTGGATCCACGGCCTGGCCACCTGGATCGTGATCGCGACGACCGTGGTGGTGCTGGTGCCGGCCTTCGCGGCGATGGACCCGTTGCTGCTGGTCGTCGCGGCCGGTTGTTCGGCGGTGCTGGTGGCGCTGAACCTGGTGCTGCCCAAGATGTATCGGCGCCGGGCCAAGGCTCTGGCCCAGGCGCAGTCGCGACGCACCCAGGTGGTGGTCGAACTGCTCGCCGCCACGGTGCCGCTGCGCGGTATCGGCGGCGAGGCGAAGGTGACCGCACGTCATCACGAGCGCAGCGCCGAGTTGAACGGCCGGGTCCGCTCACTGGCCTCGATCTCGTCGGTCTGGGACGCGAGCAGTTACGCCGTGCCGCCCGCGGCGGTGGCGGTGGGACTGCTGGTCGGTGGCCTGGCCGCGGTCGACGGCCGGCTGGACGTCGGCCAGCTGACCACGTTCTCGCTCTGGATGGGCACGGTGCAGCTGGCCAGCCGGGCGGTGGTGGCCCGGCTCGGCGATCGCGGCCGGGCCCGGGTGAGCGCGGACCGGATCGCCGCGTTGCTCGCCCTGCATCCGCACGCCTCCGGCACCGGTGCACCGGGCCGCGAACCAACCGGTCGGCCCACCGCTGAGTCCGGCGGACCGGGCGGCGACCAGGCGACACCCCGGACGACACCCCGGACGGCGCCCCGCGCGGCGCCGGGTGCCGCTCCGGTCACACAGCAGCAGGCACAACAGGGGGTACTGACCGTCGAAGACCTGCAGGTGCACCGGGCCGGCGCACGGTTCGGCCCACTGAGTTTCCGGCTCGAGCCCGGCCGGTGGCTGGCTCTGACCGGACCCACGGCGAGCGGCAAGTCGACGCTGCTGCGCGCCCTGGCCGGGCTGCAATCCCATTCCGGCAGTGTGCATCTGGGCGGCACGGACATCGGCGGCACGGATCCCGGTGGCACAGATCCCGGTGGCACAGATCCCGGCGGCACAGATCCCGGCGGCACAGATCCCGGCGGCACAGATCTTGACGCGCTCACCGAGGACGAGCTGTTCGCCGTGATCACGCTGGTCCCCCAGGCCCCGCTGCTGATGCACGCCACGGTGCGCGAGAACCTGCTGCTGGGGGCGCCGTCCGAGGAGGATCCCGGCGACCCGAGACTGCTCGAGGTCTGCCACACCGCCTGTTTCGACCGGGTGCTGGCCGATCTTCCCGACGGCCTGGACACGATGATCGGAGAACGCGGCGCCACCCTCTCCGGGGGCGAGCGGCAACGGCTGGCGCTGGCCCGGGCCCTGCTCCGGCAGACCCGGGTACTGCTGCTGGACGACGTCACCTCGGCTCTCGACGTCTCCACCGAGGCCGAGGTGATCGAGCGGCTGCGGGCACTCGACGTGCCACGAACGGTGATCTGGGCGGGGCACCGCACCGCCGTGCACGCCGCGGCCGACCAGGTGATCGAGGTGGCGTCCGACGGTGCCGGCCGCTCGCCCGGTGCCGGACAGCCGCACGATGCCGGACAGCCGCACGATGCCGGCCGGACGCACGGGGCCGGCGACGAGGTGGGCAGCCATGCCTGAGGTCACCCTGCTCAGCGAGCACCCCGACGAGACCCGGCTGCTGCGCCGGGCGTTGCCGCTGCTGACCGGCCAGCGGGGCATGCTGTCGATCACCGCGGTGGTCAATCTGCTCGCCTCGGGATCGCAGGTGGCCACCTTCGCCGTGCTCGGCCTGGTCACCGACGCGGTCGTCGACCGTGACCGCGCGGGTGTGGTGCGTGGCGCCCTGCTCTTCGGTGCCCTGGTGCTGGCCGCCTTCGCGCTCAGCTGGCTGGGGCAGTGGCTGATCGTGATGGCCGGCGAACGGTTCGTGCGGAGGCTGCGCGAGCGTGGCGTCGAGCTGATCGCCCGCGCCCCGGTCCGCTTCGTCGAGTCGCATCGCGGCGGTGACCTGGTGCGCCGGCTGACCGGCGAGATCGCCGAGCTGTCCAGCTTCGTCGGCGGCACCCTGCCCGATCTCGTCGCCGCCACGGTGACGCTGGTGCTGACCTTCGTGATGCTGACCGGGTACTCGTGGCAGCTCACCATCGTGCTGGTGGCCCTGTCGATGATCGGATCGCTGCTGCTGATCCGGCAGTACCTGGTGCGCAGCGCACCCGCGTACGCCGCGGCGGCCAACGCCGAGGCCCAGGTGTCGGCGACCTTCTCGGAGTCGCTGCCCGCGCGCGAGCAGCTCGCCGTCCTCGGTGCCCGGCCCCGCCGGCTGGCCGCCTTCGACGCCGACAACGACACCCTGCTGCAGGCCCGGATCGCCAGGATCCGGGCCAACCGCTGGCTCGACGGGCTGACCCCGGTGCAGGGGCTGATCCTGGTGGTCCTGGTGCTGCTGGCCTTCTTCGCCACCGAGGCGAACTGGCTGAGCCTGGGCGGCGTGGTCGTCTTCCTGACCGCCGCCCGGTCGGCGTTCTCGAGTATCGACGACCTGGTGATCGGGCTGGGCGAATGGCGGGCGGCGCAGACCGTGCTGGCCCGGGTGCTCGACCTGATCGAGGCCGGCTCCGCCGAGTCCGGCGAGGCGAAAGTACCGAGCGAGCTGCCGGCCGGCGCGGCGCTGACCGCGAACCGGGTGGGCTATCACTACGTCGCCGGACGTCCCGCGCTGACCGGGGTGAGCCTGACGGTGCAGCCCGGCGAACGGGTCGCCCTGGTCGGCGAGACCGGATCGGGCAAGACCACGCTGGGCAAGCTGCTGGCCGGCCTGTAC
>DAIOVT010000120.1:0-9610 GCA_036758885.1 Kineosporiaceae bacterium | reverse complement strand
CCTGCCCGACGCCCGCGACGGCCTCAAACCGGTGCAGCGACGCATCCTCTTCCAGATGGCCGAGATGGGTCTGCGTCCCGACCGGGCACACGTGAAGTGCGGCCGGATCGTCGGCGACGTGATGGGCAAACTGCACCCGCACGGCGACGGTGCCATCTACGACGCACTCGTGCGCATGGCCCAGGACTTCACCATGCGGCTGCCGCTGGTCGACGGTCACGGCAACTTCGGCTCCCTGGACGACGGCCCCGCCGCCTACCGCTACTGCTTGACCGGTGACACCCGGATCCGCCTCGCCGACGGTCGTTCACCGCGGCTTGCCGATCTGGCGAGGGCTCACGGTCTGAGCAGCGCGGGCGAGGCCGCCGCCGATCTCGAGGTGCTCGACCTGGCCGGCCGGCCGGTGCGCGCGGACCGGATCTTCCACTCCGGCGCCCACCCCGTGATCCGGGTGACCACCGAGCCGGGCCAGGAGCTGACCGGCTCGCACAACCACCCGGTGCTCGTGGTGTCGCCGTCCGGGTCCGACGCCGACGGTGAGGCCGCCCCCGCGCCGGCGGCCCGGTGGCGCCGGCTCGACCAGTTGCGGGTCGGCGACCTGGTCGCCGTCGCCGGTCACGCACCGCTGATCGCCGAGCCGACCGATGCCGAGCGGCGGATCGGCATGCTCACCGGCGCATTCGCCAGCCGCGGCTCGACCACCGGCAAACACGCGGTCTTCAGCACCACCGACACCTCGTTCTTCAGCGCCGTCATCGACGCCTACGCCGACCTGGTCGGTGGACGGCGCTACACGACCCGGCGGGTCACCGGCGGCAAGGCAGGCACCCAGCACCAGCTGGAGCTCTCCGACACGATCGTGCTGTCCCGCAGCGTGCTGGCCGAGATGACCGACCGCCCGGCCGAGCAGGTGCGGGTGCCCGATGTCGTCTGGAACAGCGGCCCCGGGGTGAAGCGGGCGTTCCTGATGGCCGCTTTCGAGGGCGACGCGGAGGTGCTCTCCCGGCGCCGCACAGTCACCGTCGAGTACCGCACGCTCAGCCACGACCTCGCCCTGGACGTCGGCGAGCTGCTGCTCGAGTTCGGGGTGGCGAGTCAGCTCGCCCAGGACGTCGGCCGCGGTGAGTACCGGCTGATCCTGGCCGGGCCGGACGTCGTGGCCGACTTCGCCGAGCGGGTCGGGTTCGCCGCCGGCAAGCAACGCCGGTTGCAGGCCCTGCTCGCCGCCTACGGCTCACCCCACCGGCTCGGCCGGGGCAACCTCAACCTCGGTGCGGCCGGCGGCGTGGCCGCGCTGCCGGTGCAGCGTCGCTCCTCGTCCACACCGCCGCCGAACCCGCTGCCCAGCGGTTTCGACCAGACCCCGACCGGGCCGATCACGCTGGTCGACGAACCGGGCCAGAACGGGATCACGACGACGTCGGAGCTGCGTTTCGTCGCCGTCGCCTCGCTGACCGCACTGCCCGCCGAGCCGGTCTACTCGGTGCGGGTGGCCTCGCAGGACCACTCCTTCCTGGCCGGCGGCTTCGTCAACCACAACACCGAGGCGCGGATGGCTCCGGCCGCGTTGCTGATGACCGACGGGCTCGACGAGAACGTCGTCGACGAGGTGCCCAACTACGACGGCCAGTTGATGCAGCCCGAGGTGCTGCCTGCCGCGATTCCGAACCTGCTGGTCAACGGGGCGAGCGGGATCGCCGTGGGCATGGCCACGAACCTGCCGCCGCACAACCTGGTCGAGGTGGTCGGCGCCGCCCGGCACCTGCTCGCCCACCCGGACGCCGAGCTGGCCGACCTGATGCGGTTCGTGCCGGGGCCCGACCTGCCCAGCGGCGGCAAGATCATCGGTCTGGACGGCATCCGTGACGCCTACGCGGGCGGCCGGGGCAGCTTCCGCACCCGGGCGACCACCCGGATCGAGAACGTCACCGCCCGCCGCCAGGGCATCGTGATCACCGAACTGCCGTTGAACATCGGCCCGGAGAAGGTGATCGACAAGATCCGTGAGCTGGTGCAGGCGAAGAAGCTGCAGGGCATCGCGGACGTCGTCGACCTGACCGACCGCAGCCAGGGCCTGCGTCTGGTGATCGAGCTCAAGGGCGGGTTCAACCCGGAAGCGGTGCTCGAGCAGCTCTACCGGATGACCCCGCTGGAGGACTCCTTCGGCATCAACAACGTCGCCCTGGTCGACGGCCAGCCCCGCACCCTGGGGCTCAAGCAGATGCTGCAGGTCTATCTGGACCACCGACTCGAGGTGGTGCGCCGGCGCAGCGAGTTCCGGCTGGGCAAGGCCCGCGACCGGTTGCACCTGGTCGAGGGTCTGCTGGTCGCGATCCTGGACATCGACGAGGTGATCGCGGTGATCCGGGGCAGCGAGGACACCGCCGAGGCCCGGGATCGGCTGATCTCGATCTTCGATCTCACCCGGGTCCAGGCCGACTACATCCTGGAGATGCCGCTGCGCCGGCTGACCAAGTACTCCACCCTCGAGCTGAACACCGAGAAGGCCGAACTGGAGGCCTCGATCTCCGAGCTGGTGGCCCTGCTCGAACAGGAGTCACTGCGCCGCGACGTGGTCTCCAAGGAACTTGCCGACGTGGCCAAGCAGCACGGCACGCCGCGCCGCACCGTGCTGCTGGAGTCGATGGGCCAGGCAGTCAGTTCGGCGCGCAGCGCCCCCCTCGAGGTGGCCGACGAGCCCTGCCGGGTGCTGCTGTCAGGCACCGGCCTGCTCGCCCGGACGACGTCCGCAGAGCTGCCCGCCGCGCCCGACCCGGCGAGCCGATCGGCGCACGACACGGTGCTCACCTCGGTGCCGGCCAGTACCCGCGGCGAGATCGCGGCGATCACCAACCTCGGCCGGATGCACCGGCTCGGCGTACTCGACATGCCGGCCCTGCCGCCGAGCGCAGGGGCGCCGTCGCTGTCCGGAGGGGCCCGGGTCGAGGAGTTCCTCGCCCTGGCCCCCGGTGAGCGGGTACTCACCCTGACCTCGCTGGCGACCGGCAGCGCGGCACCCGGAATCGCCCTGGGCACCGCCGCCGGCGTGGTCAAGCGGGTACTGCCCGAGCACCCCGGCAACAAGGACGTCTGGGAGATCATCGCGCTACGCGACGGTGATCAGGTCGTCGGCGCCGTCGAACTGTTCGCCGCCGGCCCGACGCTGCGCAGTGACCTGGTCTTCATCACCGACGACGCGCAACTGCTGCGCTTCGGCGCCGACCGGGTGCGCCCGCAGGGCCGCGCCGCCGGGGGTATGGCCGGGGTCAGCCTGGCTGCCAAGGCTCGGGCCATCTTCTTCGGCGCCGTCGACCTCTCGGTGCCGGACGGCGAATGGGCGCACGTGGTGGTCACCGTCGCCGGTTCCGACAACGCGTTGCCGGGCACCGACGCCGGTTCGGCCAAGGTCACCCCGTTCGCCGAGTTCCCGGCCAAGGGCCGGGCCACCGGAGGCGTGCGCTGCCACCGGTTCCTCAAGGGCGAGGACCGTTTGCACCTCGCCTGGGCCGGGCCCGGACCGGCGATCGCCGGCGCGGCGAACGGTGTCGCCGTCCCGCTGCCGCAGTCCGACCCGCGCCGCGACGGCTCGGGAACCCCACTGCCGCAACCGATCTCGTCGATCAGCGGCAAGCTCAGCTGATCAGGTGCTCGACCGCCAGCTGGTTGAGCCGCACGAAGTGGGTCTCCCGGGCGCCGGCAGCCTCCGGGTCGAACGGCTCCGGGTCGGCCAGTAGTTCGGCGATGCTCTCCCCCGCCGCGAGGGTGCTCTCGGCGAGTTCATCGATCCGGGCCTGTGCCATCGTCTCCCGGACCCGCGGATCGGCCCGGAACGCGGCCGCCTTCTCGGCCAGCAGGATGTACGTGGCCATGTTCGCCGCCGCCGAGTCCCACACCCCCTGCATGCCCTCGGTCCTCGACGGCTTGTAGTCGAAGTGCCGCGGGCCGGTGTACCGCGGCGCGTCCGGCGAGGCCGGGAACCCGTTCTCGATCAGGTCGACGGTGAAGAAGGCCGAGGCCAGGTCGCCGTGCCCGAAGACCAGGTCCTGGTCGTACTTGGGCCCGTGCTGGCCGTTCAGGTCGATGTGGAACAGCTTGCCGCTGAACAGCGCCTGGGCCAGGCCGTGGGTGTAGTTGAGGCCGGCCATCTGCTCGTGCCCGGTCTCGGGGTTCAGGCCGACGATGTCACCGTGCTCGAGCTCGGCGATCAGCGCCAGGGCATGACCGATCGTGGGCAGGAAGATGTCGCCGCGTGGCTCGTTGGGTTTGGGCTCCAGGGCGATCCGCAGTCCGTACCCCTGCGCCTTGATGTACGCCGCGACGGTGTCCAGGCCCTCCTTGTAGCGGGCGTGTGCCGCGTACAGGTCCTTGGACCCGTCGTACTCCGTGCCCTCGCGGCCGCCCCACATGACGAAGGTGGTGGCGCCCGTCTCGGCGGCCAGGTCGACCGCCCGGATCAGCTTGCGCAGCCCGAAACGGCGTACCGAGCGGTCGTTCGCGGTCAGCCCGCCGTCCTTGAAGACGGGGTGGCTGAAGGTGTTCGTGGTGACCATCTCGATCACCAGACCGGCTTCGTCGCAGGCCTTCTTGAAACCGGCGACGGCTGCGTCCCGGGTGCTCTCGTCGGCACCGAACGGGTAGACGTCGTTGTCGTGGAAGCTCACGCCCCAGGCACCCAGTTCGGCCAGCCGGCCGGCGTACTCGCGCGGATCCAGCGCGGGCCGGGTGGCCACGCCGAACGGATCGACACCGGTCCAGCCGACCGTCCACAGGCCGAACGAGAAGCGGTCCTCGGGACGCGGCGCACGCGGCATGTCATTCCCTCCGATAGGTTTTGTTTTATGACGCAACTTAAGGGGCGGCCGTCTGCCGGTCAACGGGGTGAAGTGACCAGCGGCGTCCGGCAGGGCAGTCTGCGCCGGGCCAACCTGCGTCTGCTGCTCTCGCTCGCCTACGCCGCCGCCTCACCACTCTCCCGCGCCGACCTGGCCGGCCTCAGCGGACTGACCCGCTCCACCGCCTCTCGGCTGGTCGACGAACTGGTCGGCGCCGGGCTGCTGACGGAGGGCGAGCCGAGCCGGACGGCGTCCCCGGGCCGGCCGGCGACACCGCTGCTGCCCGGCGAGGCGGCCCTGGCCGCGGTGGGCATCGAGGTGAGCACCTCCTACGTCGCGGTCCGCCTGATCGGACTGTCCGGAACGGTGCTCGGCGAACGTCACCGGTTCGCCGATCTGGTCGACTCCGATCCGGCCGAGGTGTTCGCGCTCGCCGGAGACCTCACCGCGGGTCTGCGCGAGGAGTTCGGGGCCGGCTCGTCGCTGCGTCTGCTCGGTGCCGGGCTCGCCCTGCCCGGCCTGGTCGACCGCGGTACCGGCACCCTGCTGACCGCACCCAACCTGGTCTGGCCGCAGGCCGGCCCGGACCACCCCCTCGACCCGGCCCCGCTGCTCGGCCCGGCGCTGGCGGACCTGCCGCTGCAGGTCGGCAACGAGGCCGACCTGGCCGCCCTCGCCGTGGCCCACGACCGGCCCGGGCATCTCGGTGAGCACCGGGACTTCCTCTTCGTCTCCGCCGACGTCGGCATCGGCGGATCGATCGTCACCGGCGGTGAACCGCTGACCGGACGGCACGGCTGGGCCGGCGAGCTCGGGCACATCTGCATCGACCCGAACGGGCCACGCTGCCGCTGCGGGGCGACCGGCTGTCTGGAGCGCTACGCCGGCCGGGACGTGGTGTTCGACGCCGCCGGAAGACCCGACCCGATGCGGCTCCGGCAGGCCGGCCGAGCGCTGGGCATCGCGATCGCCGGCGCCGTGAACCTGCTCGACGTGCCGACCGTGGTGATCGGAGGCGACCTCGCCGAGGTCCTCGACGAGCTTCTTCCCGAGCTCGAACCCCAACTCACGCAACGGGTTCTGGCCGCCTCGGTGCGACCGGTGCGAATCGTCGCAGCACCCGCCGACCGGCTCGCCGCGACGGGAGCCGCGTACCGGGTGCTGCATCATGTCCTGGCCGATCCGAGTCTGTTGATCGACCCCCGGACGTCGCCCGGATCGGCCCTCAGGCGTCGATCTGGTCGCGATCGAGCCGAGCCGCCCCGGCGACGATGAACTCCTTGCGCGGCGCCACCTCGTTGCCCATCAGCAACTCGAACACTCGCTGCGCGGAGTCGAGGTCGCTGGTGCGCACCCGGCGCAGGGTCCGCCGGCCCGGGTCCATCGTGGTCTCGGCGAGCTGGTCGGCGTCCATCTCGCCCAGGCCCTTGTACCGCTGCGGCGGGTTCTTGTACTTGCGACCGCGCTTGTCCAGGGCGGCGATCGTGCGGTGCAGCTCGGCGTCGGAGTAGGTGTAGACGTACTCGTTCTTCTTCGACCCGGCGTTGACGATCTCGATCCGGTGCAGCGGCGGGACGGCGGCGTAGACCCGGCCGGCCTCGACCATCGGGCGCATGTAGCGGAAGAACAGCGTGAGCAGCAGGGTGCGGATGTGGGCGCCGTCCACGTCCGCGTCCGACATCAGAATGATCTTGCCGTAACGCACGGTCTCGAGATCGAAGGTGCGCCCCGAGCCGGCACCGAGCACCTGGATGATCGAGGCGCACTCGGCGTTCTTCAACATGTCGGAGACCGTGGCCTTCTGCACGTTGAGGATCTTGCCCCGGATCGGCAGCAACGCCTGGAACTTCGAGTCGCGGGCCCGCCGCGCGGTGCCGAGCGCCGAGTCACCCTCGACGATGAACAGTTCGTTGAGCTCGGTGTCGCCGCTGCGGCAGTCGACCAGCTTGGTCGGCAGTGAGGACGACTCGAGCGCGGTCTTGCGCCTGCTGATCTCCTTGTGCTGACGCGCCGAGACCCGGGTGCGCATGGCCCCGACGATCTTCTCCATCAGTGAGGACGCCGTGGCCTTCTCGGCCCGCTTGGCCGATGTCAGCAGCTCGGTGAGCCGTTGCTCGACCACCCTGGCCACGATCCCGCGCACCGCCGAGGTACCGAGCACCTCCTTGGTCTGGCCCTCGAACTGCGGCTCGGCCAGCCGCACGGTGACCACCGCGGTCAACCCCTCGAGGACGTCGTCCTTCTCGACCTTGTCGTCCTTGCCGAACTTCAGACTGCGGGCGTTGTCGGAGATCGTCCTGGTGAAGGTCTTCAGCAGCGCGCGTTCGAAACCGGCCAGGTGGGTACCGCCCTTGGGGGTGGCGATGATGTTGACGAAACTGCGGATCTCGGTGTCGTAGCCGGTCCCCCACTGCAGCGCGATGTCGACCTGGCAGTCACGCTCGACCTCGGTCGGGGTCATGTGGCCCCGGTCGTCGAGCACCGGCACGGTCTCCTTGAAGTGACCCGCCCCCTGCAGCCGCCACGGCCCGGCGACCGCGGGATCGGTGGCCAGGAACTCGGCGAACTCGGCGATCCCGCCCTCGTGGCAGTAGACCTCCTCGTGCGGCCCCTCGGCCCCCGGGGTGCCGGGCAGGCCGCGCAGGTCCCGCAGCACGATGCGCAGACCGGGCACCAGGTAACTGGTCTGCCGGGCCCGGGTGACGAGTTCGTCGTACCCGAACCCCGCCTCGGCCAGGAAGATCTGCCGGTCGGCCCAGTACCGCACCCGGGTTCCGGTGACGCCGCGCCTGCCCCGGGCCACCCGTAGCTCACTGCCCTCGATGAACGGCGAGAACGACGACTCCGGTGTCGGCTCACCGGTTCCGTCGGCGAACACCCCCGGCTCACCGCGGCGGAAGCTCATCGACCAGGTCTTGGCGGATCGGTGGACGCTGACGTCCAGCCGCGCCGAGAGCGCGTTCACCACGCTGGCTCCGACGCCGTGCAGACCGCCGGAGGCGGTGTACGAGCCGCTGCCGAACTTGCCACCGGCGTGCAGCTTGGTGAACACCACCTCGACACCGCTCAACCCGGTCTTGGGCTCGACGTCCACCGGGATGCCCCGGCCGTCGTCGGTCACCTCGACCGACCCGTCCGGGTGCAGGACCACCTCGATGTTCTGGCAGTGACCGGCCAGGGCCTCGTCGACCGAGTTGTCGATGATCTCCCACAGGCAGTGCATCAACCCGCGCGAGTCGGTGGAGCCGATGTACATACCGGGGCGTTTGCGGACCGCCTCCAGTCCCTCGAGCACCGACAGATGCCGCGCCGTGTAGTCGGACCCGGCCGTGGCGCGGCGCCGTCCGCTGGGCGCGTTGGTGGGCTGGGCAGACACGCAGGACTCCTGGACAGGCTCGGGGGCTTTCGATCGTCTGATCGAGAATACCCGGGTGACCCGGCGCTTCCGTCCGGTCCGCCGCCGACACGCCTGGGTTGTCGGCGGCGCGAGGCCCGGGGCCGGACGGCGGGCCGGAGGACTCGCCGGAAGCCGAGTCTGGCCCCTCGGCCGGAGCGGAACACCACACTCACCAGAACCGCAATGCGAGAATTCGCGCACAGCGAACGCGGGTAACAGGGCTGGGCCGGGAAGCGTTAGGGCTGATTGACTGTTGCTTGAGTCAGGGCGGCCGACAGGAGTGGCGTCCGCCCGAAGACCCGCGAAGGGAGCCTGGTCATGCAAAGCACAATGAATCCGGCCCAGCTGACTGCCGCGGACCGGTGCGACCGCTGCGGCGCCCGGGCCTACGTCAGGGTCACGCTGCCCGGCGGTGGTGAGCTCTTGTTCTGCGCTCATCACGGGCGCCGCCACGAGAGCGCCCTCACCGACGCCGCGGCGCACATCCATGACGAGTCCGAAAGCCTCACCAAGACCCCGCACAACGCACCCGACGACGAGCGGTGACCACGGCCCTGGCGTCGCCCACCCGGGCCACCCAGGAGCAAGCAGGGGTGAGGTGCCGGCAATGAGGTCGGCGACATCAACTGAAGACCTGATCGGCAAGGGCCGGGCTCGTTCACGAGCCCGGCCCTTCCGCGCGCGGAGGCACTACGCTCGGCGGCGTGGCTGTGACCGTGCTCGCCGGGCTGATGATCGTGGTGGGCCTGCTCGGAATCGTGCTTCCGGTACTGCCCGGGCTGTTGCTGTGCTGGGCGGGTGTGCTGGTCTGGGCCATCGCCGAACAGACCTCCTGGGCCTGGACCGTCCTGGGCGTGGCGACCTTGGTGTTCGCGATCGGGAGCGTGGTCAAGTACCTGCTGCCCGGCCGGAGGATGCGCGACGCCGGAGTGCCGTTGGCCACCTTGGTGATCGGCACCGTTCTCGGCATCGTGGGCTTCTTCGTCGTTCCGGTGCTGGGCATGATCGTCGGCTTCGTGGCGGGTATCTACCTCGCCGAGCGGGTTCGGCTGGGTGACAACTCCGCGGCCTGGCCCTCCACCGTCGCCTCGCTGAAGGCCGTCGGTTTCAGCATGGCCATCGAACTGCTCACCGGCCTGCTGATCCTGGTCGCCTGGGGCGTCGGGGTCTGGCGCGCCTGACGCTGCATCGTCACCCTCGGCAAACGCCGACGGCGCACGCCCATCGGGACGTGCGCCGTCGAGGTTCGCGAGTATTCGGCCCCCGCAGATCGTCGCCGCAGATCTCAGTCCAGATAGTCGCGCAGCACCTGCGAGCGGGACGGGTGGCGCAGCTTGGACATCGTCTTGGAATCGATCTGGCGGATCCGCTCACGGGTCAC
>DAIOVT010000119.1:0-9698 GCA_036758885.1 Kineosporiaceae bacterium | reverse complement strand
CCTACGGCGCGGCCTTCGACAACCCGGACCTGTTGGTGGCCACCGTGATCGGCGACGGCGAGGCCGAGACCGGCCCGCTGGCCACCGGCTGGCACGGCAACAAGTTCCTCAACCCGGCCAAGGACGGCGTGGTGCTGCCGATCCTGCACCTGAACGGCTACAAGATCGCCAACCCCACGGTGCTGGCCCGCATCCCGGAGGACGAACTCGTCTCGCTGATGCGGGGTTACGGGCACACGCCGTACCTGTTCACCGCCGGGTTCGACGGCGAGACGCCGCAGGGCTTCCATCAGCGGTTCGCCCGGCTGCTCGACGAGGTGCTCAACCAGATCGCCGAGATCAAGGCGGCGGCCGCGGCCGGCGATCTCGACCGGCCGGCCTGGCCGATGATCGTGTTCCGGACGCCGAAGGGCTGGACCTGCCCGCCGAAGATCGACGGCAAGCGCACCGAGGGGTCCTGGCGGGCGCACCAGGTGCCGCTGGCCAGTGCCCGGGACACCCCGGAACACCTTGAGGTGCTTCACGATTGGATGCTCTCCTACGTTCCGCAGGAGCTGTTCGACGAGAACGGTGCGCTGCTGCCGGAGATCGCCGCGCTGGCGCCGTCCGGCACCCTGCGGATGAGCGCCAACCCGCACACCAACGGCGGTCTGCTGCTGCGCGACCTGCGCCTGCCCGACTTCCGCGACTACGGCGTCGACGTTCCCGAACCGGGCGCCACGATCGCCGAGTCCACCCGGGTGCTCGGCAACTGGCTCACCGACGTGATCCGGCGCAACCCCGAGAACTTCCGGATCTTCGGCCCCGACGAGACCGCGTCGAACCGGCTGCAGTCGGTCTTCGAGGTCACCGGCAAGCAGTGGAACGCCGACTTCCTGCCGGTGGACGACGATGACGACCACCTGGTCCGCGAGGGCCGCGTGGTCGAGGTGCTCAGCGAGCACCAGTGCCAGGGCTGGACCGAGGGCTACCTGCTGACCGGCCGGCACGCCTTGTTCAACTGCTACGAGGCGTTCATCCACATCGTCGACTCGATGTTCAACCAGCACGCCAAGTGGCTGGACGTGACCCGGGAGATCCCCTGGCGCCGTCCGATCGCGAGCCTGAACTACCTGCTCTCGTCGCACGTCTGGCGCCAGGACCACAACGGGTTCAGCCACCAGGACCCCGGGTTCATCGACCACGTGCTGAACAAGAAGTCCGAGATCGTCCGGGTCTACCTGCCGCCGGACGCGAACACCCTGCTCAGCACCTACGACCACTGCCTGCGCAGCCGCAACTACGTCAACGTCGTGGTGGCCGGCAAGCAGCCGGCGCCGCAGTTCCTGAGCATGGAAGAGGCTGTGCAGCACTGCACCCGGGGGCTGGGCATCTGGGACTGGGCGGGCACCGAGGTGCCCGGCGAGATGCCGGACGTCGTGCTCGCCTGCGCGGGTGACGTGCCCACGCTGGAGACCCTGGCCGCGGCCGAACTGCTCCGCGAGCACCTTCCCGAACTCAAGGTGCGGGTGGTCAACGTCGTCGACCTGATGCGGTTGCCGGACGCCGCCGAGCACCCCCACGGCCTGACCGATCGCGACTTCGACACGATCTTCACCGCGGACCGGCCGATCGTGTTCGCCTTCCACGGCTACCCGTGGCTGATCCACCGGCTCACCTACCGTCGCAAC
Organism: Kineosporiaceae bacterium; assembly: GCA_036758885.1. Classification (GTDB taxonomy): domain Bacteria; phylum Actinomycetota; class Actinomycetes; order Actinomycetales; family Kineosporiaceae; genus DAIOVT01. Next base: position 8,028 of record DAIOVT010000119.1, on the reverse strand, counting down.
GGCCACGAGAACATCCACGTGCGCGGCTACAAGGAGGAGGGCACCACGACGACCCCCTTCGACATGGTGATGCTCAACGACCTGGACCGGTACCACCTGGTCATGGACGTGATCGACCGGGTGCCCTCGCTCGGGGCGAAGGCGGCCGGGCTGCGCCAGCAGATGTCGGACGCCAGGCAGGCCGCGCGGGAGTACACCCGAACCTACGGCGACGACATCCCCGAGGTGCGTGACTGGCAGCCGAACGGGGCGCAGACCCTGGCCGCGGGCAACGACACGATCGGCACCGGCGGGGACAACGAGTAGTGGCCCGTAGCGTCTACCTGGCCTCGCCCGAGGGGCACACCGGCAAGTCGTCGGTGGCCCTCGGGCTGGTCGAACTCTTCGCTGCGCAGGTGCGGGTGGGTGTCTTCCGCCCGGTGGTCGAGCACGAGATGGCACCCGGCGGCTCGCGCCGGGATCCGGTGCTGGAGTTGCTGTTGCAGCACGACGGCGTCGATCTCGACCACGACCGCTGCGTCGGGGTGACCTACGACGACGTGCTCGCCGATCCCGAGGCCGCGCACGCCGAGATCATCCGCCGGTACCGGGCGATGGAGTCGCTGTGCGACGTCGTGGTGATCGTCGGCTCCGACTACTCCGACATCGCCGGACCCACCGAGCTCTCGTACAACGCGGTGATCGCCGCGAACCTCGGCTCGGCCGTGGTGCTGGTGGTCTCCGGACTGCACCGCAGCCCCGAGGAGGTGCGCCAGGTCGCCCATCTGGCCACCGCGGTGCTGCGCGCCGGGCACGCGGAAGTCGTTGCGCTGGTGGCGAATCGTGCCGATCCGGGGCGGTTGGACGCCGTCCGTGAGGCGTTGGCCACCGAGCCGGTGCCGGTCTGGGTGCTGCCCGACGTGCCGTTGCTCTCGGCGCCGACGCTGGAGGATCTGCGGCTGGCCCTGGACGGCCGGCTGGTCGGCGGTGACGCCGAGCTGCTCGACCGCGAGGCCGAGTCGACGATCGTCGGCGGCATGACCATGGAGCACGTGCTCGACCGGCTCACCGACGGCGCACTGGTGATCGTCGCCGGCGACCGGTCCGAGGTGGTCCTGGCGATGGTCGCCGCACACGCCGCGTCCGGCTACCCCTCGCTGGCCGGGCTGATCCTGAACGGCGGCTACCTGCCGCCCGACCAGATCGGCCGGCTGCTCAAGGGGCTGGGCCAGCGGCTGCCGGTGCTCGCCACCGATCTGGGCACCCTGGAGACCGCGCAACGGGTCTCGCAGACCCGCGGCACCCTCTCGGTCGGCGCCCGCCGCAAGATCGACGTCTCCCGGGCCACCTTCCTGGCCAACGTGGACGGCGCCGCGTTGCTCGAGGCGGTCGACCTGCCGCGCTCGGAGGTGGTCACCCCGCTGATGTTCTCCTACGACCTGATCGAGCGGGCCAAGAGCGACCGTCGGCACATTGTGCTGCCCGAGGGGGACGACGACCGGATCCTGCGTGCGGCCAGCACCCTGCTGGCCCGCGACGTCGCCGAGCTGACGATCCTCGGGGACGACGCGACGGTGCGCGCCCGGGGCAGCGAACTCGGCCTGGACCTCGACGCGGCGCAGGTGCTCTCGCCGTCCGAACCCGAACTGCGAGAACGGTTCGCGCGCAGCTACGCCGAGCTGCGGGCGCACAAGGGGATCAGCCTGGAACGGGCCCGCGAGATCGTCGTGGACGTCTCGTACTTCGGCACCCTGATGGTGCACCTGGGCCTGGCCGACGGCATGGTCTCCGGCGCCCGGCACTCCACCGCGCACACGATCCGGCCGGCGTTCGAGATCATCAAGACCCGGCCCGGGGTCGGCATCGTCTCCTCGGTGTTCCTGATGTGCCTCGAGGACCGGGTGCTCGTCTACGGCGACTGCGCGGTCAACCCCGACCCGACCGCCGAGCAGCTCGCCGACATCGCGATCTCCTCGGTCGAGACCGCCACCCAGTTCGGCATCGCGCCGCGGGTGGCGATGCTGTCGTACTCGACCGGTGCGTCCGGGGCCGGAGCCGACGTCGACAAGGTGCGCACGGCAACCGAACTGGTGCGTTCGCGGGAGCCGAAGCTCGAGATCGACGGACCGATCCAGTACGACGCGGCCGTCGATGCCTCGGTGGCCCGCACCAAGCTGCCCGACTCCACGGTGGCCGGGCGGGCCACGGTGCTGGTCTTCCCCGACCTGAACACCGGCAACAACACCTACAAGGCGGTGCAGCGCTCGGCCGGTGCGGTCGCCGTCGGCCCGGTTCTGCAGGGGCTCAACAAACCGGTCAACGACCTCTCCCGCGGCGCCCTGGTCCAGGACATCGTGAACACCGTGGCGATCACGGCGATCCAGGCGCAGGGCCCGACGGGGACGGCGCGATGACGCCGCAGAACGTGCTGGTGATCAACTCGGGCTCGTCCTCGCTGAAGTACCAGCTGCTCGAGGCCGGCTCGGGCGACCTGCTCGCGAAGGGTCTGGCCGAACGGATCGGCGAGGACGGCGGCCGGCTGCTGCACTCGGTGCCCTCTGACGCCCGAGCCGGCGCCGGGGGCAGCCACGAACGCGACCTCCCGCTGCCCGATCACCGGGCGGCCTTCGCGGCGATGTCGCAGGCGTTCGACCGGTACGGCCCCTCGCTCGAGGACGCCGGGCTGGTCGGGGTCGGTCACCGGGTGGTGCAGGGCGGTGCCCGGTTCGGCCGGTCGGTGATCATCGACGACGACGGCGAGAAGATCATCGAGGACCTCAGCGATCTCGCGCCGTTGCACAACCCGGCCAACCTGGTCGGCATTCGCGCTGCGCGACAGGAGTTTCCGCGGCTGCCACAGGTCGCCGTCTTCGACACCGCCTTCCATCTGGACATGCCCGAGTCGGCGTCCAGCTACGCGATCGACCGCGAGGTGGCGCGGCGCTACCGCATCCGCCGGTACGGCTTCCACGGCACCTCGCACGCCTCGGCATCCCGCGAGGCCGCCCGGCTGCTCGGCCGCGAACCGGCCGAGGTGAACGTGATCGTGCTGCACCTGGGCAACGGGGCGTCGGCCTGCGCGGTGCGCGGCGGCCACTCGGTGGAGACCTCGATGGGCCTGACCCCGCTCGAGGGGCTGGTGATGGGCACCCGCAGCGGCGACATCGATCCCGCGGTGGTCTTCCACCTGGCCCGCTCGGCGGGCATGGACGTCGAGGCGATCGACGACCTGCTGAACAAGCGCTCCGGGGTGCTCGGCCTGAGCGGTCACCAGGACATGCGCGACCTGGTCGCCGCTGCGGACGGCGGGGACCCGGACGCCGAACTGGCGTTCGCGGTCTACGTGCACCGGATCCGCAAGTACCTGGGCGCCTACACGGCGGTGCTCGGCCGGGTCGATGCCGTGGTCTTCACCGCCGGGGTGGGCGAGAACTCGGCGGTCACCCGCAGCCGGGTGATCGAGGGCCTGGGCGTGCTCGGTCTCGAACTGGACGACGCGGCCAACGCCGCCCCGGGCCGCGATGCGCGTGACATCGCGGCGCCGTCCTCACCCGTGCGGATCCTCGTGGTTCCGGCGAACGAGGAGCTGGAGATCGCCCGGCAGACCGTGCAGGTGATCTCCGCTGCGGCAGACTGACCGGCATGGTGGAGCACGCCGTGAGACTGGAGCAAGTGATCGCCGCGGAACCGGTGGTGGTCTGGTCGGTGATCAGCGACATCGACGGTGCTCCCGAACTGTTCGACGCGGTGACCTCGATCCACCGGCTCGGCGAGGGCAGCGACTACGACGTCGGCACCCGGTGGTCGGTCACCCGAAAGGTGTACGGCCGATCGGTCACCCAGGAATGGGCCGTCGCCTCCTGCGAGTACCCGCAGTGGGTGGAGACCCGGGCGACCTCGCACGGCATCGACTGCCGGTCGGTGCACGAGTTGAGCCCCGAGGGCACCGGCACGCTGCTGCGGCACACGTTCTGGGTCTCGCCCGCCAGCCGGGCGCTGGGCCGATCGGTGACCCACCGGGTGGTGCTGCCGGTGGTGCTGCGAGCGGTGGAGCAGACGATGCGCTCCGAACTGGCCATGGTCGCCGTCGAGTCCGTGCGCCGGCAACGGATCTCCTGAACCGCTCCGAGCGGGCTCGTTACCGAGCGGGCTTCAGCGAGGGGCCGTGCCGGCCATCCGGGCCAGCTCCTGCAGCTGCGCCAGCACCGCGTCGCGGACCGGGGAGTCGGGCATCACCCGCGCCGCGCGCATCGGCAGCTCACCGATCGCGCGGAGCAACTCGCAACGCTCGTCGCCGTCCAGTTCGTCGGCGTCCAGTGCGCCGAGATGGTCGTCCTCGATCACCTGCAGGCGGTCGATCAGGCCCGTGTGCGTAGCGATCTCGGCGAGCTGGTCGATCGTCCAGTAGAACGTCCAGGACGAGGTCAGCCAGGCGTCGCGGCCCAGTTGCAGTTTTCCCGACATTCTGGACCTCCCCTCTTCCGGAGCTGCGGCGCGCCCGGAGTGTGCCCAGGCTAACCCGGGCAGGGTGGCGAGGGTCCAGGCTTGTCGAGGTGCGAACTCCTCTTGACCTTCGCGCGCGGTGGTGCCATAGGTGGAGTCATGCCTGAACCCGTACGGGTGATCCGCGCGGCCGATCTCACCGCGGCCGACCCGACCGACGGCATGGCGCGGGAGCTGGCCTTCCAGGTGCCGATGCTGTGGTCGGGGCGAGTGACCACCGCGCCCGGAGCGATCTCGGGGTGGCACCACCACGCGATCAACGAGACCAGCCTCTACGTGGTCACGGGCGTGATGCGGCTCGAGTTCGAGGGCCACGACGGTTGGCTCGACGCCCACGCCGGCGACTTCATCCACGTGCCCGCCTTCACCGTGCACCGGGAGAGCAACCCCGGTGACGAACCCTCGGTGGCGGTGATCGCCCGGGCCGGCGGCGGCGTCGCCACGGTCAACGTCTCCGGCCCGTTGCCCCCACCGGGGCAGGGCGGCTGACCAGGCCGGCCGGTCGGCCTGTCGGCTGGCCGGCGCACGACGGTCAGCGCCGGCCGAGCCGGCCCCGGGGACGCAGCGTCACCATCGGCAGGTCGGGTGCCGGGATCCACGACTTCTCCCCGGCGTAGCCCTCGACATGACCGAACCTGGACGATTCGCCGCCTGCGCCGTCCTGCCACTGCCGGCGGAACTCCTCGATCTCGCCCTGGCTGCGGCCGATGAAGTTCCACCACATGATGACTTCCTCGGTGAACGGCTCACCGCCGAGCAGCACGCATCGGGCCGAGTCGGTACCGGGGTTGCTGATCGTCAGCGTGTTCGCGCCGGTGTCCCGCACGGCCAGGTCACCACGGTCGAGGTGTTCGCCGTCCACGATGACCCCGTCGGTGTCGGCGAGCACCGCGTGCTCGAAATCGGGCCGGACGGCGAGCCGCCAGCTCGTCCCCGGGGCCAGGTCGATCTGGGCACCGAGCAGCGGGGTGGCGGTGCGGATCGGCGAGGCCGATCGCTCGGGCAGACCGGGCAGTGACCCGATGAAAACCATCACGGTGACGCCGTCGGCCGGGTGCTGCGGCTGCGGCGCGTGATGCTGGAAGTCGCGTTCGCCGTGCGCGTGGCCGGCGGGCAGTACCAGCCACAACTGCACCCCGTGCAGCAACCGGGTCTGCGGCGTGGAGACCTCGCTGTGGCAGATGCCGGCACCCGCGCTCATCAGGTTGATCTCGCCGGGCCGCACGATCGCGTGCACGCCGTGCGAGTCGCGGTGTTCGACGGTGCCGGTGAACAGCCAGGTCACCGTGGCCAGGCCGGTGTGCGGGTGCGGAGGCACGTCCATGCCGCCGGTCAGGGACACCTCGTCGGGGCCGTAGTGGTCGACGAAGCACCAGGCGCCGACGAACGCCCGTTGCCGGGCGGGCAGGGTGCGCCGCACCGTCATCGCGCGCAGCCCGCCGAGCGGTACCTCGCGCGCGGTGATCGTCCGGGTCGCACTCACTCCACGGTCCGTCACGTCATGATCCGTCACGTCGTGATCCGTCATACCCGTCACCCCTCCCTGCCGCCGCCGGCCCGCGCTCTCGCGGCCCGATCGCCGAGCGGGTCTAGTCTCAGTCTCCGTGGCCCGCTACTTCGACGTCCATCCCACCGATCCGCAGCCCCGGCTGATCGCCCAGGCGGTGCAGATGATCCGGGACGGCGCCCTGATCGCCTATCCCACCGACTCGATCTTCGCGCTCGGCTGCGCCCTGGGTAATGCCGAGGGCAAGGACCGGATCCTGCGGATCCGGCATCTGGACGACAAACACCATTTCACCTTGCTGTGCAAGGACTTCGCGCAGCTGGGGCAGTTCGTCACCGTCGACAACCACGTCTTCCGGTTGATCAAGGCGCACACCCCGGGCAGCTACACGTTCATCCTGCCGGCCACCAAGGAGGTGCCCCGGCGGCTGTTGCACTCGCGCAAACGCACTGTCGGAGTGCGTATTCCGGATCATCCGGTACCGCTGGCGCTGCTCGCCGAACTGGGCGAGCCGATGCTCACCTCCTCGCTGCTGCTGCCCGGCGAGGAGGAGCCGCTGACCGACGGCTGGCAGGTCAAGGAGGCCCTCGACCACCAGGTCGACGCGGTGATCGACTCCGGTGAGGTGGGCATGGAGCCGACCACGGTGATCGACCTGTCCGAGGGATACCCCGAGGTGGTCAGGGTCGGCGGCGGGGATCCGACGCCCTTCGAATAGCTGGTCGAACAGCGGGTCGAACAGCGGGTCCACCGACCTGGGAGGCGGTCGCCGTCACCGGAAAGGGTTGGCCCGGTGGACCGCCGACGGGGCAGGATGAGCGCCATGACCAGTTCTGACTCATCCACCGGCAAGGGCGATTCAGATTCGGCGGAGCTTCCCGGTGACCTCCCGGAGGGCTCGGAATCCGAACAGGACGCCGCGCGGCGCAAGTTCAGAGAAGCACTGGAGCGCAAGAAGTTCGGACATCACGGTGGCGGCGGGGCTGCGGCCGATCCGCGCAATCAGTCCCCGCATGCGTCCCCGGCCAAACCGCAACGCTCGTTCCGGCGTAAATCGGGCTGATCGCCGGAAACCCACCCCAGCGTGATCATGCAGAACCGCACGCCACCCCCAGCGTGATCATGCAGAACTGCACGTCCGCCAGGGGCCGGTGATCACAGTCGCCGGCCCGAAGTGCTTGTCGAGTTGAGCCAATCATGAGAACACTCGTGATGGGCTCAACGCGTTTTTGTCCGCAACTCCTGCCTCGTCGACGGCCGAAGGGTTCGCCGTGCGCAGTACTGGTCGGCGCCAGACCTCCCGATCCTCGGCGCGCCGTGAGCCGAGCTCGGCGAGGCATCTGGAGGTGCTGGTCGGTGGCCGGGCCGAGGCGCTGCTGGCCGACGCGGTGGCCGACGCCGGCGGAGAGTTGCTCGGCTGGCGGGTGCGTCAGGTCGATCATCGTCCGGGCAGCGGAGCCACCGTCGCCTACACGGTCAGGGTGCGCTGGGCCGACCGGGAGCAGGACGAGGTGCTGGTGGCGAGCACCGCGCCGATGGAACGTTGGGCCGGCCCGGCCACGATGGTCCGGCTGCCCGGTGGCGGCACGGACCGCACCGAGGCGGGTCGCACCGACCGCGCCGGAGCCGCTGATACAGAAGCCGCCGACACCGCCGATGCCACACAGGCCGCCGTCTGGCGCTACCCGCACGATCCCGGGCTGCCGGCGCTGGCCACGGCGTGCGACCCGGCGGTCGCGGCCGACCTGCTCACCCGGTTCGTCGCGCCCACCGAGGCCGGCCAGGTGGGGCTGCGCACGATCGCCTACCGGCCACGGCGGCGCGCGGTGGTCGAGGTCTCCGCCCCCGGGGGACGCCTCTTCCTCAAGGTGGTTCGCCCGCCGGTGGTCGCCGAACTGAACGACCGGCACCGGTTGCTGCGCGACGCCGGCCTGCCGGTGGCGCCCAGCCTGGGCTGGACCGACGACGGCCTGATCGTGCTGCGGGCCCTGCCCGGGGTGCCGATGCGCGAGGTGATGCTCGGCCGGGGAGTGGTGCCC
>DAIOVT010000118.1:0-9730 GCA_036758885.1 Kineosporiaceae bacterium | reverse complement strand
GGAACAGGTTCTGGGTCCAGGCCGAGGCGGCCAGACCGTAGGGGGTGTCGTTGGCCAGGCGAAGGGCCTCGTCGTCCTCGGTGAACGGGACGGCGACCAGCACCGGCCCGAAGACCTCGTCGCGCCAGATCTCGGCATCGGTGCCGGAGCCGGTGATCAGGGTCGGCGGGAAGTAGGCGCCCTTGGCCAGTTCGCCGCTCGGAGCCGTTCCGCCGCAGACGATCTCGGCTCCGGCCTGACGCGCGCGGTCGACCATGCCGGCCACCCGGTCACGGTGGACGGCGCTGATCAGCGGCCCCTGGTCGGTGGCCTCGTCGAAGGGGTCGCCCAGCCGGACGCCGTTCATCAGTTCGGCCACCCGGGCGACGAAGGCGCCGAAGACGTCGGCGTGCACGATGGCGCGGGTGGCGGCGGTGCAGTCCTGCCCGGTGTTGATCAGGGATCCGGCGACCGCACCCTGGGCGGCGGCCTCGAGATCGGCGTCGTCGAACACCACGAACGGCGCCTTGCCGCCGAGTTCGAGGTGCACCCGCTTCACCGTGCGGGTCGCCGTCTCCATCACCGCGCGGCCACCGGCGGTGGAGCCGGTGAAGGAGACCATGCGCACCCCCGGGTGCCCGACAAGGTGTTGTCCGGCAACGGGTCCGGTGCCAGTGACCACGTTGATCACGCCGTCCGGGATGCCCGCCTCGGTGGCGGCCTCGGCCATCATCAGCGAGGTGTAGGGGGTGAGTTCGGCGGGCTTGAGCACGATCGTGTTGCCGGCGGCGATCGCGGGCAGGATCTTCCAGGCGGCCATCTGCAGCGGGTAGTTCCACGGCGCGATCGAGCCCACCACGCCGACCGGTTCGCGGCGGATGGTCGAGGTGTGGTCGGCGGAGTACTCGCCGCTGGCCCGGCCTTCGAGGTTGCGGGCGGCACCGGCGAAGAACGCGGTGTTGTCGATCGTGCCGGGCACGTCGAACCCGGTGGAGAGCCGGATCGGCTTGCCGGTCTGGCGCGATTCGACGGCGGCCAGTACCTCGGCCTTCGACTCCAGCGCCGCGCGAGGGCTAGCATCGCGCTCGAGCGGTCCACGGGCGCCGTCCGGGACCAGACCGCGTAGGCGCGGGTGGCCGCGGCCACGGCGTCGTCGACGTCCTCGGTGGCGGCGGTGGCGAAGAACCCGACGGTCTCACCGGTCGCCGGATCGACCACCGACCACGGGGTGCCCGAGCCTGCGTGCCGCTTGCCGTCGATCCAGCACCCCTGTGCGAAGCCGGCGATCGTTTCGTCGGCGATCGAACTCGTGCTCATCGTGGTTCCTCCTGGAATCGCGGTCGGATCGGGTTCAACGCTCGGCGCGCCCATGATGCGCCCTGACAGGTGCCGACCGGCCGCGGCGCACCGGTCGGTCCGGGTCGGGCCGTAGACCGCGAAGGTAGACCTCGGTGAGCCACTCGTGCTGGTCGGGCAGTTCCCGCAGCGCCGGTTCGGGCAGCGGCCGGTTCATCGCGGCCAGCCCGATGTGGAACCGGAATGCCGAAACATCTTCTCGGACAAGGCCTTCGTGCTTGGCGCGGGCGAGAATGTCGTCCACGGCCGCCATCGTCTGCGCCCGGATACCGGCCATGTCGGTGGGAAAGGCGGTGATCTGACCGGCGGCGATCAGTCGCGGCACCAGGGCGCCGAGGCGCAGGGCGGCGATCTCGTCGGCGAAACCCCGCCAGGACGCTTCGGGGTCCTCGTCCCAGATCAGGCCCCAGCGCCGGGAGATGTCGATGATGGCGGCACCGATCTCGTCGGCGATGCCGAGGATGAGGTCCAGCGGCGTGGGGAAGTGCCGGTAGAGCGTCGCGATGCCGACGCCGGCCTCCTCGGCGATCGATCGCAGCGAGACCTCGGTGTCGTGGGTGGCGTACAGGCGGCGGGCGGCGGCAATCAGGTCGCGCCGCTTGGCCAGGGCGTCCGCGCGCATGGCTGCCTCCCGTGGTCCGGGCGTGTCGGCCGGGCGGAGTCTCCCGGGTGGGGTGCGGCCCCGGGGCCGGAGCAACGGGGCTTGCCCCAGCATATACGGAGCGATACGCTCCGCTTAAATGGAGCGAAGTGCTCCGGTTAAGGATGAGGTGATTCCGGTGCCCCTGACCACCGAGACACAACCGCCGGCCCGGCCGGCCGCCACGAATCAGGCGCACGGACGCCGGTTGAACCTGGCCGCCGTCGTCGCTGTGCTCACCGGCGCGGTCGCGCTGATGTTGCTGGCCTTCCTGACTCCTGCGGTGAACTCCGGGGCCGAGGACCTGCCGCTGGCCGTGAGCGGCCCGGCCCCCGTGGTGAGCCAGGTCGCCGCCGCCCTGGAGGGCCGGGCACCGGGCACCTTCGAGATCACCACCTATCCGAGCGCCGAGGAGGCGGCGTCCGCAGTGACCCGCCGTGAGGCGATCGGTGGTCTGGCGATCGGGGCGGACGGCGTGACGGTGCAGCTCGCTTCGGGGGCCGGCACGCCGTACGCGTCCCTGCTGCGCAGCGTCGGCGCCGGCCTGGCGGCCGACGGGCAACGGGTGACCTACGCCGACCTGGCGCCGCTGACGGCGGACGACCCGGCCGGGGTCGGGATCAGTGCGATCGCCCTGCCGATGGTCTTCGGTGGTATGGCCTCGGCGATGTTGCTGGCGGCGGTACTGAAGGCCGGCCGGGCCCGCCGCATCGCCGGGGCGCTGGCGGTGGCGGTCGCGGCCGGGCTCACGGCGGCAGCGATCCTGCAGTACGGCTTCGCCGCAGTGGACGGCGACTTCTGGCTGACGGCGGCGTCGATCTCGCTCGGCATCGCGGCCGTCTCGCTCACCGTGCTCGGTCTCGAGTCCCTCCTCGGGTTCGCCGGCCTGGGGCTGGGCGCGGCGCTGATGATGTTCGTGTCGAACCCGTTGTCCGGCATGGCGACCGGGCCGCAGTGGCTGCCGCAGCCCTGGGGCGAGATCGGCCAGTACCTACCGCTCGGCGCCGCCGGCACCGCGGTGCGTTCGTCGGCCTTCTTCGACGGCGCGGGCATGGGCCGGGCGGTCGTGGTGCTGGTCTGCTGGGCTGCGCTGGGCGCCCTGTTGGTGCTGCTCTCGCGGCGGCGCGGGCAGGGCGCCGGCAGCACGGCCGAGCCGGTCCCGGCCTGATCTCCGAAGCGCTTCTGCGGCAGCCGTTCCCGGGCGAGTTCCGCAGCTGCGCAACAGATTTCGTGGCTCGGGAACGGCGGCCTAGCCTGCGCTCGGAGCCGCAGCTGCGGCGTCCGCGGTCTGGTCCTGCGACCGATCGGATCAACCGTCGAAACTCGTCGAGGAGCATGCGATGCGTCTTTCCACCCGGAACCAACTGCCCGGCACCGTCGAGTCGGTTCTCACCGGCGAGGCGATGGCCGTGGTCAAGGTCCGCCTGGCCGGCGGTGAGCGGATCACCGCGTCGATCACCCGTGAGGCCGCGGAGGACCTTGGTCTTGCCGAGGGCGTCCAGGTCACCGCGCTGGTGAAGTCGACGGAGGTCATGCTCGGGGTTGACTGACCCGGCCCGGGGCCGGATGGTCTGGTGGTCAGGCTCCGGATGCGTGAGCATCTGTGGGCAAGCCACCAGCCCAGCCCGACAGCCCAGCCCAGGAGGCCGATGATGTCCACCCCGCCGTCGCAGGTGTCGCGTCCGGAACCGCGCGACTACGCCCAGTTCATCGGTGGGCAGTGGCGTCCGGCGATCACGGGGCAGACCACGGCGGCGACCAGCCCGGCCAGCGGGGAGACGATCGGCACTGTGCCGCAAGGGGATCGGGACGACGCCCGAACCGCGATCGCCGCGGCCCGGGCGGCGGCGCCCGGCTGGGAACGCCTCTCCGCCTTCGACCGGGCGGCGGCCATGCACCGGGTGGCCGACGTCATCGAATCGCGCCGGGAGGAGCTGGCCCGCACGCTCACCCTCGATCAGGGCAAGCCGCTGGCCACCGAGGCGCACGACGAGGTCGACGAACTGATCGTCTACTGGCGGATGGCCGCCGAGGACGGCAAGCGCCTGGGTGGCTTCCTGCCCAACTCGGCCAGCACCGGCAAGCGCGCGCTGTTGGTGCGCCGTCCGCTCGGGGTGGTCGGCGTGATCACGCCGTGGAACTGGCCGTACACGATGCCCTCCGAGCTGATCGCGCCCGCGCTCGCCGCCGGCAACACGGTGGTCTGGACCCCGGCGCCGTCCACGTCGGTGTGCGCGGTGGCGCTGGCCGAGTGCATCGCCGAGGCGGACCTGCCCCCGGGAGTGCTCAACCTGGTGACCGGGCCGGGACCGGTGGTCGGCGACGAGCTCGCGCGCAGTTCGGCGACCGACGCGGTGGCCTTCATCGGCTCCACGGCCACCGGCCGGCTGGTCGCGGCGGCCGCGGCGGGCAAGCCGTCGGTGCTCGAGATGGGCGGCAACGGACCGATCGTGGTGATGGACGACGCCGACCTTGACCGGGCGGTCGAGGGCGTGGTGGCGGCCTGCTTCCTGTGCGCCGGGCAGTCGTGCACGGCGGGTGAACGGCTGCTGGTGCACGAGGCGGTTCGGGCGGACTTCACCGAGCGGCTGGCAGCGGCCGTCGTCGGCGGTGTGCACCTGGGCGATCCGTTCGCCGACGGCACCACCATGGGGCCGCTGAACAACGAGGGCGTGGCCACCAAGATGGACGAGCACGTCGCCGACGCCCTGGCCCGGGGCGCGGTCGCGGTCACCGGCGGGGCTCGTGACAGCGGCCGGCCGACCGACCTCTACTGGCAGCCCACGGTGCTCGCCGACGTACCCGCCGATGCCGTCGTCGCCCGCGAGGAGACCTTCGGCCCGATCGCCCCGGTCGTCTCCATTTCGTCTCTGCAGGAAGCGATTCAGGCCACCAATGCCTCTCGCTACGGGCTGCTGGCCGGTATCTACACGGCCGATCTGGCCCAGGGCCTGGCCTTCGCGGACGCCGTCCGGACCGGCTGGGTGAACATCAACGAGTCCTCGAACTACTGGGAGTCGCACCTGCCGTTCGGCGGTCGCTCCGGAACCGACAGCGGCCGCGGCCGGGTCGGTGGATCCCATGTGCTGGAGGCGTTCTCGGAACTGCAGACGGTGATCATCGGCTAGTCCGGGGAGCTCCCGCCGGCCCGCTCAAGGGTTCTCTCAGCAACGCTGCGCGAGTCTGCGGACATGAGCTTCACGTATCTCGACTCGGTGATCCTCGGCGTGGTCGAGGGACTGACCGAGTTCTTGCCGGTCTCCAGCACCGGGCACCTGACCGTGGTCGAGGGGCTGCTGGGTCTGCCGGTGGACGACGCCTCGGTGACCTCGTACACCGCGATCATCCAGTTCGGCGCGACGCTGGCCACGTTGCTCTACTTCCGGGCCGACATCACCCGTCTCGCGGCCGCCTGGTTCCGGGGGCTGCGGTCGCAGGGGGCGCGGCGCAACCCCGATCACCGCTTCGCCTGGTTGGTGATCGCCGGGTCGATCCCGGTCGGGGTCGCCGGGCTGCTCGGCCAGAGCCTGATCACCGGTCCGCTGCGCAACCTCTGGGTGGTGGCCGGAGCGCTGATCGCCTGGAGCGCGGTGATGTGGTGGGCCGAACGCTCACCCGCACAGAAGTACACCGCCGAGGAGCTCAGCCTGAAACAGGTGATGATCATCGGCCTGGTGCAGTGCTGTGCGCTGGTGCCGGGCGTCTCCCGATCGGGCGCGACCATCGCCGCCGGTCTGGCGATCGGCGCGACCCGGCTGGCGGCCACCCGGCTGTCGTTCTTCCTGGCCATCCCGGCCCTCACCGCGGCGGCGCTGTACTCGCTGAAGGACGTCGACCCGACTGTGATCAGCTGGGGCCAGGTCGGGCTCGGCACCGCGGTCGCCTTCGTCATCGCCTACGCGAGCATCGCCTGGCTGCTGAAGTACGTGGCGAACCACTCGCTCGGCGTCTTCATCAAGTACCGGGTGGTCGCCGGGCTGGCCGTGATCGCCCTGCTGTCGGCGGGCGTGCTGACGGCCACCGGTTGAGCCGTGGCGCCCGCTCGGCGATGCTGCCTGCTGTGAAGGCCCATGGGTTGGTCCCGGAGTGGATCCGGCGTCGCTGGAGCGAGGCCGGGGTCCAGGTGCGCTCTGCGATCGCCGCGACCCTGGTGCTGGTGGTGCTGGTCACCGCCGCCTCCGGGCTGCTGCTGTTGCTGTTGCGGCGCTCGCTGACCAACGGCATCGACTCCACCGCCCGGGCCCGTGCCGCCGACATCGCCGCCCAGGTCGAGATCGGCGACGACGGCGGTCTGGTGGACGCCGACAAGGTGCACGCCGCGCTGAACGTCGAGGCGGTGCACCGCACCTGGGTACAGGTGATCGACTCGGACGGCGGAATGCTGGCCGGCACCCCGGGGGTCGACGGCCGGGGACCGTTGGTCGACGTCAAACCCTGTGTCGACGAGGTGATCTCGCTCGACGGCACCTTCTCGTTCGACGACGACGCCTACCGGGTGGTCGCCCGGGGCGGTTCGTCGCACGACCGGCGGTTCACGGTGCTGGTGGGGCAGTCGCTGTCCCCGGTCGAGTCGACCACCAAGACCGCCTTCCTGTTGCTGGCGGCCGGAAACCCGTTGCTGTTGCTGGCGATCGCCGCGGCGACGTTCGTCTTCGTGGGGCGGTCGTTGCGTCCGGTGGAGAGAATCCGGCGCACCGTGGAACAGATCAATCACAGCGATCTCGGGGAACGACTCGAGGTTCCCCCCGGGGACGACGAGGTGGCCCGGTTGGCCCGCACCATGAACGCGATGCTGCAGCGGTTGCAGGTGGCCCAGCGCACCCAGCGGCAGTTCGTCTCCGACGCCAGCCACGAGTTGCGCAGCCCGGTGGCCACCCTGATGGCCTCGGCCGAGGTGGCTCAGACGCATCAGGATCCGTTGGTGATGCAGGAGTTTCCCGGGGTCGTCTTCGAGGAGAGCCGGCGTCTGGAACGCCTGGTCAGCGGGCTGTTGCTGCTGGCCCGCGCCGACGATCAAGGTATCCGTCCGGTCTTCGAGGACGTCGACCTGGACGACGTGCTGGACGGCGAACGCGCCCGGATCGTGGCGCTGAGCCTGCCACTGACCGTCAGCACCGACATCACTGCGGCCCGGGTGCGCGGGGATCGGCATCAGCTCGAGCAGGTGGTGCGCAACCTGGTCGACAACGCGGTGCGTCATGCCCGCAGCCAGGTGTCGCTGTCGGTGCGCCGGGAGGCCGGGGGCGTCGTCCTCGAGGTCGCCGACGACGGCGCCGGTGTGGCGGCGGAGGACCGGGAACGGATCTTCCAGCGGTTCGTCCGGCTGCAGGAGAGCCGCGACCGGGCCAGCGGTGGTGCCGGGCTGGGCCTGGCCATCGTCCGAGAGATCGTGCTGGCGCACGGCGGCACCGTCGAGGCCGGTGAGAATCCGGACGGCGCCCCCGGGGCGCGGTTCACGGTGCGTCTGCCGGCGAACTGAGCGCCGTCCGGACCGTTGCGGCTGCTTGCGCGCGTGGCGCGCTATTCGCGCATCCGGTAGCCGGCGCCGCGCACCGTGGCGATGCTGTTGCTGCCGAACGGGTGGTCGATCTTCTTGCGCAGGTAGCTGACGTACACCTCGACCACGTTCGGGTCGCCGTCGTAGTGGGCGTCCCAGACGTTCTCGAGAATGGCGGTCTTGGTGACCACGTCGCCGTTGTGCCGCATCAGGAACTCGAGGACGGCGAACTCCCGCGGCGTCAGCGCGATCTCGGTGCCGGCGCGTTCCACCTTGCGCCGGGCCGGGTCCAGGGTCAGGTCGCCGCTGGTCAGCACCACCGGACGTTCCGGTGCGCCGCGCCGGATCAGTGCCCGCAGCCGGGCGACCAGCACCGGGAAGGAGAACGGCTTGATCAGGTAGTCGTCGGCCCCGAGATCGAACGCATCGGTCTGGTCGTACTCGCCGTCCTTGGCCGTGAGCATCAGGATCGGCGTCCAAATCTGTTCTGCCCGAAGGGATTCGCAGATCTTGTAGCCGTTGATCCCGGGCAGCATGATGTCGAGCACGATCACGTCGTAGCGGTACTCCTTGGCCCGCCACAGTCCGTCGGTGCCGTCGTGGCTGACGTCGACCGCGAAGTTCTCGTTCTGCAGGCCGCGGGCGATCGCCTGGGCCAGGTGCACCTCGTCCTCGACCACGAGAACTCTCACGGCTGAAACTCCTTGGGGTCCGCGGTGAACGGGCCCTGCGTCGGCACCGGTGCGGCGACGGCGACGTTCGTGCCCATGGTTGTTCCCCGTGCGGAGGTGGTCACCACAGTCGCCCAGTAGAACACGCTCACGCTAGGGCGGCGGTCCTGAAGGAAGGCTGAGACACGGATCGGTCCTCGAACGCCGGTTCAGCTGCGCAGGAATCGACGGATCTCGCGGACGACGAGTTCGGGCTGCTCCCAGAAGAACAGGTGGCCGGCGCCCGGGATCCGCACCAGCTCGGCGTCCTTGATCCGCCGGGCGAGCAGGGTGGCGTTGCGCGGGTCGACCACCGTGTCGGCGTCCCCGTGCAGCACCAAGGTGGGTGCGTGGATCGGCAGCCGATCGGGGCTGCTGAAGTAGCCGGCCCCGGCGGCGGCCAGGGCCGACCATGCCGCCGGGCTGGTCGGCCGATGGCGCTGGTGCTCGATCAGCGAGTCGACGAGTTCGGGGCGCTGCTCGAGCGTGGTGGGGGAGAGGGCGTTCTCGACGGTGCGGCGCACCAGCACCTCGCGGGACTGATGGCTGCTGGAGGCGAGCAACCGCAGGGCCGGGGCCGGCATCGGGTGGGCGATCGGCCAACCCGGAGTGGTGCAGCCGAGGATCAGGCGCTGCACCCGGCGCGGATAGTCGATCGCCACCCGCTGGGCGACCATGCCGCCAAGGCTGATGCCGAACACGTTCGCCTGCTCGATGCGGGCATCATCGAGGACGGCGATCACGTCGGCGGCCAGGTCGGCCACCGTGAACGGCCGCGCCGGGACGCTGCTGCGCCCGCAACCACGGTTGTCGATCAGTACCAGCCGGAAGTGTCGCTGCAGACCCTTCAGGATCGGCGTCCAGCCCTCGCGGTCGAACCCGAGGCCCATGATCAGCACCAGCCACTGCCGGTTGAGCCACCAGCGTCCCCGGGTCTCGTAGGCGATCCGCAGGTCGGTTCTGGTCGCGAAGCGGTTGCGCGCCATGGTTTGACGCTATCCCGCGGGCCGGGGCCCCGAACCGTGTCGGATATCGCGTCAATGGGGAAGATCCGGTGGTTCAGAGCGATCGGATCTTCCCCGTTGTGCGCTCGCGCAGGTTCGGGGGTCATGTTCCTGGATACTGGTGGGGTGAGTCGCGATGACGACGGCCTCGAACACCCGGCTCGAACCGAGCGCGATGCCAGACAGTTCAGGCGCTTGATGATTCAGGCGGCTGCCGGGTTTCTGCTGTTTGCTGCAGGATGGGGTGCCGCACTGGCCGGCGACCGGTCGAACGGCGCGTTGGTCGTCGCGCTGCTGCTCGGCCTGGCCGGGTTGCTGCTGATGTGGGCGACTTCGCGTTCCCTGGAGCGACTGCCGCGCATCAGGCGGTGACTGCACGACCTGATCACTCCGGTCGCGCGGATTCGCCGGTTGCTGTCAGATCTGCTGTCAAACGATCTTCGGGGGCTTTCGGCGACGCCACGCCCGCACGTTTCCGCAGGTCAGATGAGGTGGCCAGGGGCGGGGTCGAACCGCCGACCTTCCGATTTTCAGTCGGACGCTC
>DAIOVT010000117.1:0-9816 GCA_036758885.1 Kineosporiaceae bacterium | reverse complement strand
CGAGGGCAAGAACCTCGTCGGCGCCTTCCACGAGCCGGCGGCGGTGCTCTGCGAGAGTACTGTGCCCTGGGCCTTGTCGCTCTGCTTCTGCACCTGGATCACGTTGATCTTCAAGGCCTGCAGTTCCTTGAGCGCGGTGGCGATGTCCTTGTCGACCAGGTTGGGCACGGTGACCTGGCCACTGGAGATCTGCAGGTTCACCGTCGCGCCCTTGTCGACGACCGAACCGGCCTTCGGGTCGGCGGAGACGACGTCGCCCTTGTCGTTGGCGGAGTCGACGGTCTTCACCTCGCCGACCTTGAGCCCGGCCGCGACCAGCGCCGCCTCGGCCTCGGCCTGGGTGCGGCCCACCAGGGTGGGTACCTGCACCGACGACGAACCGGTCGACACGGTCAGCTGCACCGCACTGCCGGCGTCGATGCGGGTTCCCTCGGTGGGCGTCTGCGAGATCACCCGGTCGGCCGGCTTGGACTCGCTGGACACCTTGGTGACGGTGACGTTGAGGTTGAGCGCCTCGAGCTTGGCGGTCGCCGACTCCTCGGTGAGGTCGATGACCCCGGGCACGGTGACGGTGTCGACCCGGTTGCCGAGCTGGGTGAAGCCGAGGTAGCCGAGCCCGGCGACGATCGCCACCGAGAGCACACCGAGCAACACGTAGCCCAACGAGCGGCCGGAGCGGCGCTGCTGGGGCGCCGTCCGGGGACGCATCGGCCGGCCGACCGGGTCGGCGGTGTAGGTGTCACCGTTGACCGGCACCGCCAGCCGGCCGAACCCGCCGGGCGGCTCCTCGACACCCGGCGAGGGGGACGGCGCGAACTGCCGGGTCGCCCCGGGGCCGGTGGTCGGGTAGCTGAGCGCCTCGGTGGGCACCACGCTCTGCGTCGCGTCGACGACGGCCGGCACGCTGACCGGACGTCCGGCGCGCAGGTTCTCCAGGTCGGTGCGGAACTCGACGGCTGACTGGTACCGCTGTTCACGGTCCTTGGCCAGTGCGTGCAGGATCACCCGGTCCAGCGGTTCGGGGATCGCCGGGTTCAGGTCGCTCGGACGCGGCGGCGCCTCCCGAACATGTTGGTACGCAACGGCTACCGGCGAATCCGCGACGAATGGCGGCCGCCCGGTGACCAGCTCGAACAACAGACAGCCGGCCGAGTACAGATCGCTCCGGGCGTCGACGGTCTCGCCGCGCGCCTGCTCGGGGGAGAGGTACTGGGCGGTGCCGATCACGGCCTGGGTCTGGGTCATCGTGGCCGAGGCGTCCGCCATCGCCCGGGCGATGCCGAAGTCCATCACCTTGACGTCGCCGCGCGCGGTGAGCATCACGTTGGCCGGCTTGATGTCGCGGTGCACGATTCCGGCCCGGTGGCTGTACTCGAGCGCCGACAGCACCCCGGTGGTGATCTCGACCGCCTGCGCCGGGGGCAGCGTCTTCTGCTCGATCAGCAGTTCGCGCAGGGTGCGTCCCTCGACGTACTCCATGACGATGTACGGCAGCGACAGCGGCGACCCGGTGGCGTCGATCAGCTGTTCCTCGCCGGTGTCGTACACCGACACGATCGTCGGGTGGTTCAGCGCCGCCGCCGAGTGGGCCTCACGCCGGAAGCGTGCCTGGAAGATCGGGTCACGGGCCAGGTCGGTACGCAGCAGCTTGATCGCGACGACCCGGCCCAGCCGGGTGTCCCGCCCGATGTGCACCTCGGCCATACCGCCACGGCCCAGCAGATCGCCGAGCTCATAACGGTTGCCGAGCACTCGTGGGTTCTCGCTCACACGTCCCGTCCCTGTCTACAACTCGGCCCCGGGTCGAAGGTCATCGTCACGTCTGGGCCCGGGCCACCCGGGCAGGCGCGCCGCCGGCGCCGTCCGCGGCCTGCGGTCAGCAGCGGCACCCGCCGCGAGGAGTTCGCCACGCCCAGACCGGTCAACGCCAGCACCGGCAACACCGTCCCCGACGCCGAGGCGGAGGCCACGCTCGGGCTGGACGGGATGGGCACCGACTCGGTCGGGGTCGACGTCACCGTCGGAGTGGTGGGCGTCGTGGGCGGCGCCGTGGTGGGCGTGGTCGGCGGCGCCGTGGTCGGAGTGGTCGGCGGCGCCGTGGTCGGCGTCGTCGGCCGTGGCGTGGTCGGCGAGGCCGACGTGCGGGTCGGGCTGGGGGCGGTGGACGACGAGGACGACGGCGCCGTCGTACGCGAGGTGGTGCGCCCGGTCGCGGTGGTCGCGGCCGAACTCGACACCGATGCGCTCTGGTTCAGGGACGGCGCCACACCGGAGACCGACTGGGTGGGCGTGGTGCTGTTCTTCGGCTCCTCCTTCATGTCGATCACCCCGATCCCGGGCCACCTGACCAGGATGAAGACCAGGATCGCCACGGCCAGCAGACCGAGGATCACCAACAGCACCGGCGACGGGCCGCGCGGGTCACGCAACTGCCGGCGCGAGGGCATCAGCTCCTCGTCGCGCAGCGGCGCCTCGGCACCGAAGCGGCGTTCCACCCCGGGCAGCGGATAGCCCTGCGGGGCGGTGTGCCCCCACGGAGCACCGCCGGTCTGGAAGCCGCCGCTCTGGCTGCCGGTGCCCGGCGGCTGGAACGGGCCGGAGCCCGAGCCGGTGTTCGGCCCGGTGCCCGGGCCCGTGGTGGCGCCCGCGCCGGCCCCGTAGTCGGGGTACCCCGGGGTGCCGGCCAGGTTGACCGTGGCGTCGGCCGGCGCGCCGCTCAGGCCACCGGTACCGACGGCCGGCGCGGCGGCGAGCCCGGGAACCACCTGACCGGCCGGGCCACCGATGTCGTCGAGCGCCGTCGGATCGTGCACGGCGAGCTTGTCGAGAGCGTCGGCGAAGACCTCCGCCGAGCGGATCCGGTGCGCCGGGTCCTTCTCCATGGCCGCGCCGACCAGCCGCACCACCTTCGGGTCCAGGGTCCCGGGCAACGGCGGCGGCTGCTGGTTCAGGTGCGCGGTGGCGACCAGCACCTGGTTCTCGCCCTCGAACGGGCGGTGCCCGGCCAGGCACTCGTACGCCACCACACCGAGCGCATAGACGTCCGAGAGCGGGCTGGCGTCCTGGCCGCGGGCGAGTTCGGGGGCCAGGTAGTGCGCCGTACCCATCACCTGCCCGGTCATGGTCAGCGGCTCGTGGTCGGTGGGCCGGGCGATGCCGAAGTCGGTGATCTTGACGACGCCCTCGGGCGTCACCATCAGGTTGGCCGGCTTGACGTCGCGGTGGATCACTCCGCGCTGGTGCGCCGCGTGCAGGGCATGCGCCGCCTGCGCCACGACCGCCAGGGTGCGCGCCGTCCCGAGTGCCCCGTCACGCTGCAGGATCGCCGAGAGCGGCTCTCCCGGAACGAGTTCCATCACCAGATAGGCGATCCCGTCACCCTGCTCCGGATTCGCCGCGGGCGAGCTGCCGTCGGGTCCGACCGTGGTCTCGCCGTAGTCGAAGACCTGCGCGATGCCCGGGTGCGGCAACCGTGCCGCGGTGCGCGCCTCGGCCCTGAAACGCTTGCGGAAGGCCACGTCGTCCGCCAGTTCGGCGCGCAGGATCTTCACCGCGACCGTGCGCCCGAGCTGCTCGTCGTCGCCGCGCCACACCTCCCCCATGCCGCCGACCGCGATCCGGTCGGCGAGCAGGTATCGACCGTTCAGGCGCGTGCCCCGCCGTACGCTCACGGGTTGATCACCGCCTCCATGACCTTCTTGGCGATCGGTGCCGCCACGCGTCCCCCCGATGTGTAGTCGCCGCCGTCCTCGACCACCACCGCGACGGCGACCTGCGGGTCGTCGGCGGGGGCGAACGAGATGAACCAGGCCAGCGGTGGTCGATCACCGTTCTCGGCCGTACCGGTCTTGCCGGCCACCTTGATCCCGGAGATCTGCGCCCGGGTGCCGGTGCCGTCGTCGACCACACCTTCCATCATGGTCTTCAGCTTCGAGGCGGTG
The DNA here is from genome assembly GCA_036758885.1 of Kineosporiaceae bacterium. GTDB lineage: Bacteria > Actinomycetota > Actinomycetes > Actinomycetales > Kineosporiaceae > DAIOVT01. The sequence continues at coordinate 5,875 of DAIOVT010000117.1, read as the reverse complement.
CCGGAGGAGACCGCTCTGCCGATCTTGTCGGGCGAGGGCTCCTGCAGCACCTTCAGATCCGAGGAGAGCACCCGGTTGATCAGGTTCGGCTTCATCAGCTCGCCGTCGTTGCCGATCGCCGCCGCCACCATCGCCATCTGCAGCGGGGTGACCCGGTCGTTGTCCTGACCGATCGCGGCGTAGGCCAGCGTCGGCGGCGTGGTCTGCGCCGGGAAGGTGCTCGCGGTGACGTTCAGCGGGATCTGCCAGCGCTGCCCGAAGCCGAACTTCGCGGACTGGTCGGCCAGCGCCTGCTGGCCGAGATCCATGCCGACCGACCCGAAGGCGGTGTTGCACGACATCTTCAGCGCGTTCGCCAGGGTCACCTTGTCGTTCGCCCCGCAGGCCCCGGCGAAGTCGTTGGGCAGGGTGTTCTTGGTCTGCGGCAGAGGGAGTTTGGCCGGACCGGCGACCTCGGTGTCGGGCTCGTAGCGGCCACTCTCCAGCGCCGCGGCCGCGGTGATCACCTTGAACGTCGACCCCGGGAAGTACAGGTCTCCGGCGATGGCGCGGTTGATCAACGGGTCGTTCTTGTCGGCGTTCAGCTTGGTGTAGGCGTCGCGCACCTCGTCGACGTCGTGGCTGGCCAGCTGGTTCGGGTCGTAGCTCGGCTTGGAGACCATCGCCAGCACGTCTCCGGTCTTGGGGTCGAGCGCGACGACCGCGCCCCGCTTCGATCCGAGCGCGTCCCAGGCGGCCTTCTGCGCCCGCGCCGAGACGGTCAGTTCCACCGTGGCACCTTGGGCGGGTTTGCCGGTGAGCAGGTCGGTGATCCGCCGGTAGAAGAGCTGATCGGAGGTACCCGACAACAGACCGTCCTCGGCCGACTCCAAACCGGTCGCGCCGTAGACGATCGAGTAGAACCCGGTGATCGACGCGTAGAGCTGCCCCTCGGGATAGGTGCGCAGGTAGTTGTAGGAGTCCTCGACCTTGGTCGACTTCGCGATCTGCTGGTTCGCCAGCACGATCGGCTGCCGCTCCCGGCCGTAGTTCTTGTACAGCGTGCGGGCGTTGCCGGGCCGGGCGTCCAGCCAGTCGGCCCGCAGGTACTGGATGTAGGTGCTCGCCGCGAACAGCGAGATGAACAGCAGCCAGACCAGCGTGGCCAGCCGGCGCATCGGGGCGTTCACGGGGTGACCACCTCCGTCGGCCCGGTGACCTGGTCGGTCGGCCCGGTGACCGCGTCGGTCGGCCCGGTGACCGCGTCGGTCGGCCCGGTGATCGGCCCGGTGATCGGCCCGGACGGCTCCGGCGGGCGCGGACGGCGCGCGGAGTCGGAGATCCGCAGCAGCAGCGCCACGATGATCCAGTTCGACAACAGCGAGGACCCGCCGTACGCGAGCAACGGCGTGGTCAGGCCGGTCAGCGGGATCACCCGGGTCACCCCGCCGACCACCACGAAGACCTGCAGCGCGATCGAGAACGCCAGCCCCGCGGCGAGCAGCTTGCCGAAGCCGTCGCGCACGCCGATCGCCGTCCGCAGCCCGCGCTCGGCGAAGACCAGGTAGAGCATCAGGACGGCGAACAACCCGGTCAGGCCGAGTTCCTCACCGACCGCCGCGATGATGAAGTCACTCTCCGAGAACGGCACGATGTCGGGCCGGCCCTGACCGAGCCCGGTGCCCAGCAGACCGCCGCTGGCCATGCCGAACAGGCCCTGCTGCAGCTGATAGGCGGAGACCCCCGGGTCGAAGGTGTGCAACCAGGCCTGCACCCGTACCTGCACGTGCCCGAACAACGTCCAGGCGACGAAGGCACCACCCATGAACAGGCCGAGGCCGATGATCACCCACGACTTGCGTTCGGTGGCCACGTAGAGCAGTGCGACGAACAGGCCGAAGAACAGCAGCGAGGTACCCAGGTCGCGCTGCAGCACCAGCACCGCCAGGCTGACGATCCAGACCACCAGGATCGGGCCGAGGTCGCGGGCCCGCGGCAGTTGCAGCCCGAGCACCTTGCGGCCGACCAGCGACAGCGAGTCGCGGGCGACCACCAGGTACCCGGCGAAGAACACCGCCAACGCGATCTTGGCGATCTCACCGGGCTGGAACGACATCGGCCCCAGCCGGATCCAGATCCGGGCACCGTTGATCTCGGTGCCCAGGCCGGGCACCAGCGGCATCAGCAGCAGCGCGATCGCCGCGGCCATCGAGATGTAGGTGTACCGGGCCAGGATCCGGTGGTCGCGCAGGAACCAGAGCACCGCGATCGCGGCCAGGATGCCGATCGTCGTCCACTGCAGCTGCTTCAGCGCCAGCGAGGCGCCGAGGTCACGACCCTTGGCCAGGTCGAGACGGTGGATCATCGACAGCCCGAGGCCGTTCAACGCGATCGCGATCGGCAGGATCGCCGGGTCGGCGTAGGTCGCCCGCAGCCGGACGACGATGTGCGCCACGATCGCCAGCGCCGCCAGACCGCCACCGACCGCGAACAGCCCGGCGGGCAGCGCGCCGGTCTCGGCGATGCCGACCAGGCTGTAGGCGCCGAGCCCGACGCCCAGGGCAACGACGAGCAGCACCAGCTCGACATTGCGGCGGGTGCGGGTCGCGACCGGGGTGACGAAAGCCATCGTTACGGCGCCTGCCCGGTGCAGTCGAGAACGGTCGGGGCGGGCTCGGTGGGCGACGGGGACGGTTCTCCGGTGGGCTCGGTGGACGGTGCCGGGGTCGATGCGGCGACGCTCGGCGAGGCGGCCGTGCTCGGCGAGGCGGGCGGGGACGGCGTCACCCCGGCGGTGCGGGCGACGCTGACACCGCCGGACGTCGCGGCGGGTGTCGAGGACGGCGTCACCGCGGTCGGCGTACCGGAGACCGGCAGCGGGTCACCGACCAGCGCGCGACACTGCTCGGCGAGGGTGCGGTACCGCGCGACGATCGCGTCGGCATCGGCAGAGTCCTTGGCGGGCAAGCCTTTTCGCACCTGGTCGGCGGCGTAGTCGGGCAGCCCGGTCAGCGGCACGTCGGTGGTCTGCTGAACCCGGGAGAGGGTGATCGGGCCGACGTTCTGGGGCAGACCGCTGAACACCGCGACGGTGCCGTTCGAATCGCCCACGAACATCTGGTTGCCGACCCAGCGCCACGCGCCCAGACCGCCCCCGATCAGAACACCGGCGACCACCGCGATCGCGGCCTGCACCCGCCAGCTGGGTCTACGGGAACGAGTCGAGGACGGCGTATGTGAAGGCTCCTCGCCGCCGTCGTCCGCGGTGAGCAACGCGGCCCGTTCGGCAGGGGAGCTGTTGGTGTTGGGCAGGCCACGGCGCGGCTGGTGCAGCGAGGCGGCACCGACCACGAAGGTGGCGGTGTCGCCCTGCGCGGCGTCGTCCACCACGTCGGCGACGATGCAGGTGACGTTGTCGGGTGCCCCGGCGCGCAGCGCCAGTTGCACCAGCTTCTCGCAGGCCGCCTCGGGCGGTGCGTTCTCGGCCAGGGTCTCGGCCAGGGTCTCGGCGCTGACCACGCCGGACAGTCCGTCGGAGCAGAGCAGGTAGCGGTCGCCGACCCGGGCCTCGCGCATCGACAGATCGGGTTCGGCGCTCTCGATCACGTCGCTGAGCACCCGCATCAGCACCGAACGCTGCGGGTGCTGCTCGGCCTCGGTCTCGGTGATCCGGCCCTCGTCGACCAGTGACTGCACGAAGGTGTGGTCCTTGGTGATCTGCGCCAGCACCCCCTCGCGCAGCAGGTAGGCGCGGGAGTCGCCGATGTGGGCCAGGGCCAGCTTGTTGCCGGTGCGCAGCAGGGCGGTGACCGTGGTGCCCATGCCGGCCAGCGCCGGTTCCTCGTCGACCCGGTTCAGCAGTTCGTCGTGGGCCGACCTGACCGCCTCGGCCAGTCGTTCGAGCACCTCGGTACCGTGCGACTCCTCGTCCAGCCGCACGAGCTCGCCGATCGCGAGCGAGGAGGCGATGTCGCCTCCGGCGTGGCCGCCCATGCCGTCGGCGACGACCAGCAGGTGCGGACCGGCGAACGCCGAGTCCTGGTTGTTGGACCGGACCAGGCCGACGTCCGAGAGCGCCGCGTAGCGCAATGCGATCGCCAAGCCGGCTACCTCCGCAACTCGAGAGTCGTACGGCCGATCCGGAAGGTGCTTCCGGCCTCGACCGTGATGGGCGCGTCCAGTTTGCGCCGACCTACGTAGGTTCCGTTGGTGGAACCGAGATCCTCAAGGATCCACGTACCGTCCTGCAGCCGCAGCTGAGCGTGACGGTTGGAGGCGTAGTCGTCGTCCAGGACAAGGGTGCTCTCCGGTGCCCGACCGATCATGATCGGGGCCTGGCCGAGCGTAATGGTGGTGCCGACCAGCGCACCGGCGGTCACCACGAGCTGGCGGGGAAACCCTACGGGGACCCCGGACGGCGGGGTGAACCCGTCGCCGCCACCACCCGCCGCGACCGGCGCCGGCGCGCGCCCGGGCAGCCGCACCCGGGAACGGGTCGAGGCCGCCGTGGTCGCCTTGCGTTGCACGACGGTGCCGTAGAGGTCGCGGCGGAGCACCGCGACCACGGACAGCACCAGCAGCCAGAGCAGCACCAGGAAGCCGAGGCGGAGCAGGGTGAGGGTGAGTTCACTCATGGGGGGCGGTCACCACGGACCGTTCGGGTCCGCGGACGGCGTGGGGCCGAGCTCCCCGGCCCGGTAGACCAACCGGGCCCTGCCGATGGTGATCACCGACCCGTCGTGCAGGTCGGCGACCGGGTTCTTCGAGCCGTCGACGTAGGTGCCGTTGGTCGAGCCCAGGTCGATGATCCGGGCGCGGCCACCGGTGATGTGGATCTCCGCGTGCCGGCGCGAGGCGCCGGAGTCCTCGAGCACCAGATCGGAGTCGCTGCCCCGGCCGATCACCGTGATCGGCCGGACGATCTCCTGCCGGCGACCGGCGACCTCGACCGCGGGACGGGCCACCGGTGCCGCACGCCGCGGGGCGTGCGAGCGCAGGTCGACCTGCTGCGGATCGGCACCCTGGCCGATCGGGTACCCGTCCGCGTCCTCGGCCAGGGGCGTGCCCTGCGGCGGGGGCGGCACCGCGGCCCGGCGGCCCGAGGGCGTCCCGGCGGGAACCGCGGACGGCGCCCCGGACGGCGGGCCGGCCGCGCGCCGTCCTGCCCCGGTGCCCTTGCTGCTGCGGCTGCGCACCCGGAACAGGCCGGTGTCGAGGTCCTCGGCCTCCTCGAAGGCCACCGTGATCGGCCCGGCGACGGCGTAGCGCTGCTGCCGGACATGGTCGGTGACGACGGCGGAGAGTTCCTCGCCGAGCGCCTCCTCCCACTGGCCGAGTCGTTCGTGATCGGCCGGGCCGAGCTCGACGACGAAGGCGTTGGGAGCCAGGGTGCGGTCGCGGGCGACGATCTTGGCGTGGTCGTCCGCCTCGCGGCGCAGCGCGCTGGCGATCTCGACCGGCTGCACCTCGCTGCGGAACGCCTTGGCGAACGCGCCGTTCACGGCACGCTCGATGCCCTTCTCGAAGCGGTCGAGAACCCCCACGGCGTTCCTCCTTCCGGTCAGGTCCGGTATCACGGTCCGGGCTGGCCGGTTCCGGTCATGCGCCGACCCGCTGTGGTGAAACGGGAGATCCGTGAACCCGGCGAGAACGATCGACGAGACACAGGGCGCGGCACTGGTACAGGCCAGAGTATCCGGGCGAACTGCGACCGGCGGAATCCCCGGCGAAGACGGCCCCCGGGCAGGCCCGGCCACCGGGAAACCTGCGCGAGGCATCGCCTCCCGCGTGCTACCTTCTTGCCTGCTGGTTCTCCTGCTGGTTTCCCAGCAATGACAGGCGAGCGCGAGTGGCGGAATAGGCAGACGCGCACGGTTCAGGTCCGTGTGCCCGAAAG
>DAIOVT010000116.1:0-9913 GCA_036758885.1 Kineosporiaceae bacterium | reverse complement strand
AGCATGACCATCGAGCCGCCGGCCGCCTGGAACTGGTCGACGTAGGAGTCCATCCGGCCCGCGGTCGTCGGCCCGAACGACCCGGACGGCATGCCGGCCGGGGTCTTGGCCGGGCCGGCGTAGTAGACCGGGTGATCGCGCAGGTAGCCGGGCATCGGCTCACCGGCGTCCAATCGTTCCTTGATCTTGGCGTGTGCGATGTCGCGAGCCACCACCAGCGGACCGGTCAGCGAGAGCCTGGTCCGCACCGGGTACCGGGAGAGCTGGGCGCGGATCTCCGCCATCGGCCGGTTCAGGTCGACCCGTACCACGTCGTCCGCGGTGGACGTCGCGGACCGGCCCGGGCCGCTCAGATGCACCTCGGTCACCTCGGGCAGGAACCGTGCCGGGTCGGTCTCCAACTGTTCGAGGAAGACGCCTTCTGCGCTGATCCTCGCCTTGGCCTGCCGGTCGGCGGAGCATGACACCGCGATCGCGACCGGCAGCGAGGCACCGTGCCGGGGCAGCCGGATCACCCGCACGTCGTGGCAGAAGTACTTGCCGCCGAACTGGGCGCCGATGCCGAAGGACTGGGTCAGGGCGAGCACCTCCTTCTCGTACTCGAGGTCGCGGAAACCCGAACCGGACGGCGACCCCGAGGTCGGCATGTCGTCGAGGTAATGCGCGGTGGCGTACTTGGCGGTCTTCAGTGCGTACTCGGCGCTGGTGCCGCCGACGACCAGGGCCAGGTGGTACGGCGGGCAAGCGGCGGTGCCCAGCATCCGGAGCTTCTCGTCGAGGAAGCGGCGCATCCCGTCCGGGTTGAGCACCGCCTTGGTCTCCTGGAACAGGAACGACTTGTTCGCCGAGCCGCCGCCCTTGGCCATGAACAGGAAGGAGTACTCGTTCTGCTTGCCGGGCGAGGTCTCGCTGTAGAGCTCGATCTGGGCGGGCAGGTTGGTGCCGGTGTTCCGCTCCTCCCACAGGTTCAGCGGTGACATCTGCGAGTAGCGCAGGTTCAGCGAGGTGTAGGCGTCGAACACGCCGTGGGCCAGGGCCTCCTCGTCGCGGGCTGCACCGGGCGGCGAGAGCACGTTGATGCCGCGCCGGCCCATGACGATCGCGGTGCCGGTGTCCTGGCACATCGGCAGCACCCCGCCGGCCGAGACGTTGGCGTTGCGCAGCAGGTCGAGAGCCACGAACCGGTCGTTGTCGCTGGCGCCGTCGTCCTGCAGGATCCGGGCCAGCTGGGCCAGGTGGTCGGGGCGCAGGTAGTGCGCGATGTCGTGCATCGCGGTCTCGGCGAGCAGCCGCAGGGCCTGCGGGGCGACCTCGAGGAAGGTGCGTCCGGCGGCCTCGAGGGTGCGCACCCCCTCGGTGGTCAGCAGCCGGTACTCGGTGTGCTGCGCACCCGGCAGATGGGGGGTCAGATCTGCGTACTCGAACTGCGGACCGGCCGACATGCGTCCTCCAGGTCTCCTCCGGCGGCTCGTGGCTGCAGCGAGAGTATCCAGGCGGCCTGCGCCGGACGGTGGCGGGTCATAGCCTGGGGTCGCGGTCACCGGATCGCGCTCGTCGGTTGGGGGTTGCATGCGTTCGCGGTTCACAGGTGCAGGCGGTCGGCGGGCTGGTTCGGCCCTCGCCGGCGCTGCCCTGATCTCCTCGGTTCTGGTGCTGTCCGCCTGCAGCGGTGACTCCCGGTCCGGCGACGGCACGTCGTCGGCGACGGACGGCGTGCTCGGTGCCACGGCCACCTCGGTCTCGCCGCAGGGGTCGCCGTCCGAGGTGATCTCCTCCGCCACCTCGGCGACCGCACCGGCGTCCTCGGGTGCCGGATCCGGGGCCGGATCGGCGGCTGGAGCGGCGGCCGGATCGGTCAGTGTGCCCGAGCCGATGCGCGGGGAGTGGAGCACCGAGAAGGCGCAGTGCGGGGCCCCCAGCGAGGGGCGGCTGATCGTGGGCGACTCGACGCTGCAGTTCTACGAGGCGAGCGGCACGGTGCGCTCGGTGACCAGTAACGGATCGACCTACACCATGCAGCTGGTGCTCAGCGGCGAGGGCGAGACCCGCACCGAGACCTGGCAGTGGGTGCTCTCCTCGGACGGCAACCGGTTGATCGACATGGCCACCGGCACGGTCCGGGTGCGCTGCTGAGCGTCGTCCACACATCGGCCCGGTCGGCTCAAGAAGTACCGCCGGCGGGCCGTTCATCTGAGGTGTGAGCCGAATCCGTCATGCCGTTCGTGACCACCGGCCGGGGTGGCTGGTGCTGGCCGCCCTGGTCGTTCTGGCCCTCGGCGGCTGCTCCGAACCGGAGACGCACATCGTCGAGGCGTCCACGACCACCGACACCGCCACGCCGGCCCCGGAGTCCAGTGCCCCGGCCGTGATCCCGGCCGTGCTGCAGGGGCGCTGGAACGTGGATCCGCGCAATTGCGCCCGGCCCGGCCCGGGATCGCTGGAGATCACCGCGGACGCGGTGGTCTTCCCCAACCACCGGGCGCAGATCTCGGCGGTGGAGACCGACGGCAAGAACTTCGTCATGATCGGGAGCTTCGCCGACAACTCCGCCACCTGGGTCGACAGCCTCAAGTACTCGGTGACGCCGGACCACCAGCGGCTGACCGACGTGAACAGCAGGGCGGTACTGACGATCTGCCCCTGAGCGGGTCGTGGAACGGGCCGCTGAAAAGGTTCTCCGGTAGCGGTAACGCGCCGATGGGTTGAATGGCATTCTGGCCGGGTCGTTCTCGGCAGCACCCGTTATCAGCATCGTTATCAGCACCGCTATCAGTACCGTTCCCAGCACCGGCGGAGGTGGCTCGTTTGCACGTCGTGCCGGATCCGGCGTCCGCCGGCAGACGCAGCCCCGCGGGCCGGTCCAGCATCGTCGACGTCGCGGCCCGGGCCGGTGTCTCGGTGGCGACGGTCTCCCGCGCCCTGCGCGACCTGCCGAACGTCTCGCCGGGCACCCGGGCCCGGGTGCTCGAAGCGGCCCACGAACTCGGCTACTCGGCCTCGCCGCTGGCATCGGGCCTGGTCACCGGCCGGGTGCGGGCCGTGGGTGTGGTGCTGCCCTACGCCGGGCGGTGGTTCTTCGCCGAGGTGCTGCGCGGGGTCGAGGAGGTGCTGCGCGGCCGCGGCTACGACCTGGTGCTGCACGTGCTCTCGGACGATCAGCGCCGGGCCGACTTCTTCGCCAACCTCCCGGTGCGCCGGCGCGTCGACGCCGTGCTGGTGATCACGCTGTCACTGGACGCACACGAGATCAGCGCATTGCGCAGTCTGGACGTGCCGCTGGCCACGGTCGGTGAGCCGCTGCTGGGCATCCACGGCGACCGGATCGACGACGTCGCGGCGGCGCGGGTCGCCGTCCAGCATCTGATCAATCTCGGACATCGCCGGATCGCCTGCATCGGCGGTGGTGCCGACTCCCAGCACGGGTCGCGTACACCGGCCTGGCGCACCCAGGGCTACCGCGAGGCGTTGCGTGGCGCCGGCATCGAGATCGGGGCCGGCTGGGAGCAGGACGGACGATTCTCGGCCGCCGGTGGCGAGCTGGCGATGACCGAGTTGCTGAGCATGCCGGGCGGTGCACCGACAGCGGTGTTCTGCCAGTCCGACGAGATGGCCTTCGGCGCCATGCGGGCGCTGCGGCAGAGCGGGTTGAGCTGCCCGGGTGACGTCTCGCTGGTCGGCATCGACGACCACGAGCTCTCGGCCACCTTCGATCTCACCACCGTCGCCCAGCCGGTGGCCGACCAGGGTTCCGCGGCCGCGGCCTGGCTGCTCGACCACCTGGCCGACCAGCGCGATCCGCAGCCGGCGCCGGGCCGGAACGACATCGGCGCATCCGGCCCTCACGACACCGGCCCTCACGACACAGACGCTCTCGGCAGCAGCACTCCTGGGGCCGAGGCCGAGTTCGACCACCGGCATCCGGTACGGCTGGTGCTGCGCGGTTCGACCGGACGGCCGCCTCGGCACGACGCGATGTGAGCCGGGCCGGCACCGCCGCGCGCCTCGCCTCTCACACCTCGCCGATCAGACCGGTTCGGACCGCCAGGGCGGGTCGGCCCCCGCACGCTGACAGGTGATCGCCGAGACCCGCACCGCGTGCCGCAGCATCGCGGCGACCTGTTCGACGTCCACCGCCCGCAGCGCCTCGAGCCGTTCGGCGCCGAGCAGATCCGCTCCGGCCAGGTGGTCGAGCAGGGCGGCGCTGAAGGAGTCGCCGGCTCCGACGGTGTCGGCCACGGTGATCGGCAGCCCGGGGACCTCGGTGCGTCCGGCGGCGCAGTGCGCGAAGGCCCCGTCCGCGCCGCGGGTGACCACCACGACGGCCGGCCCGCGCTCGAGCCAGTCGGCGGCGACGTCCTCGGGGTCGGTGCCCGGGCACAGCCAGGCCAGGTCCTCGTCGCTCACCTTGACCACGTCACTGGCCGCGACGAAGGTCTGCACCCTTTCCCGCGCCGTCCGCGGGTCACCCATCAGGGCGGGCCGGGCGTTGGGGTCGTAGCTGACCGTGGCCCGGCCGCGGGCCGCGACGATCAGATCGCGGACGGCGTCCCCGCCCGGCTGCAGGAACGTGGCGATCGAGCCGGTGTGCACCGCGGCCGCGCCGTCCAGCGCCCGCAGGGGGACGGCGATGTCGGCCGGCAGCCGCCAGTCGATGTCGAAGTCGTAGCTCGCCCTGCCCTCGGCGTCCAGGGTGGCCACCGCCGTGGAGGTGCGCGGCGCGGCGATCGACTCGGGCAGCACCCGCACCTGCGAGTCGTGCAGGTGGGCCAGGATCCGGCGGCCGCGGTCGTCGTCGCCGAGCCGGGTGAGCAGGGCCACGGAACGTCCCAGCCGGCCCAGGCCCAGGGCCACGTTGGCGGGGGAGCCGCCCGGGTGTTCGGTGCTGTTCTCGGTGGGGTCCGCGGCGGGGCTTGCGGTGGAGTGGTCCGCCGATGTCGGGTGCGGCGGGCTGTGCCGAACGATGTCGACCAATGCCTCACCGATGACAAGGATGTCATCGCTCATGGCCGGGATCGTAGTGGGGCCGGTTGGCGCGCGGGCAGGGGCAGCGGTCAGGATTGAGCGGTGAGCCAGGAAGCTGCCCAGGAATCTCCGCAGGACGCATCCCCGGAGCCGGACCAGGAGTCGGCCCCGGGATCGAGCCCGGGACCGAACCCGGGATCGAGCCCGGAACCGAGCCACGATCCGGCCCAGGAGTCGGCCCAGGAGTCGGCCCAGGAGCCGGCCCAGGGAACGGCGCCGCCGAAACCGCGCAGTGCGGCGCGCAAGAGCGCCGCCGACATGCTGCGCACGATGGCGGTGATCCTGGCAGCGGTGGCGTTGCTGGTGTTCCTGGTGCCGCGGCCCTCGTCGGTGCCCCGGGCCGACGTCGACGTGGCCTCGGCGGCGCAGGCGGCGGAACGCAAGCTCGGCATGCCGGTGCTCTCGCCGGTGCCCGCGGGGTGGACGGTGACCAGCGCCTACGTCCGTGAGGACACCGGCAACCTGCCCTCCTGGACGATCAACTACCTGACCACTACCGGACGTTATGCGGCGCTGGTCCAGGCGGCCGGCTGGAGCGAGCGCTGGCAGTCGTCGCTGACCCACGGCGGCACCGAGCAGACCCCGGTGACCTCGGGCGGACGCACCTGGACGCACTATCTGAAGTCCGAGCGTGACCTCACCTCGCTGCTGGTGCGCACCGGCAGGGGACGCGACGAGAAGAGCCTGCTGATCCTGGCCAAGGGTGGCGGCCTGCCCGAGGCCGAGGTGCTCGCCACGGCGATCGCCGGCCAGGGTGAGGCCGGTGACGGGCCGGGTACTGGTTCGTGATTCGTTCGGACGGGGGTCCGGCGCTCGACGGGGAGGCGCCGGTGGCGGTACGACGGGGGCTCACGGCCCGGCGTCCCACCCGGGAGCAGGGGATTCTCGGCGGGCTGATGCTGCTGGTCTTCGGGCTCTACGCGGTGTACGCGCTGACCCGGCACAAGCATTACCTGACAACGGGTTTCGACCTCGGCATCTTCGATCAGGTGGTGCGCGACTACTCGCGTTTCCAGGCGCCGATCGTGCCGCTGAAGGCACCCGGGTACAACCTGCTCGGCGATCACTTCCACCCGATCCTGGTGCTCTGGGCACCGCTCTACTGGATCTGGGACGACCCGCGCATGCTGCTGCTCGCGCAGGCAGCGTTGCTCGCGGTATCGATGATGCCGATCCACCGGTTCACCCGGCGCCGGCTCGGCGGCACGGCGGCGCTGTGGGTGGCCGGCCTCTACGGGCTGAGCTGGCCGCTGCAGCGGATGGTGCAGTTCGACGTCCATGAGATCGCCTTCGCCGTCCCGCTGATCGCGCTGGTGATCGACGCCGTCGATCGGCGTGCCCGATGGCTGACCTGGCTGTGTTGCCTGGGCTTGCTGCTCACCCGCGAGGACATGGGCGCGCTGGTGCTGCTGATCGGCGTGCTGGTCGCCGTCCGGGAGGTGCGGCTCGGCCTGGACCGGCAGCTACGCCCGCGGCGGGACGACGTGCTGCACGGCCTGGCGCTGATGGCGCTCGGGGTGTTCGGGTACTGGCTGGCGACGTCGGTGGTGATCCCTCACTTCTCCGACGGACTGGGGTTCGTCTACTGGACGTTCCCGGCGCTCGGTCCCGACCCGGCCAGCGCGCTGCGGTTCATGATCACCCAGCCGTGGAGCGTGCTGGTGCTGCTGGTCACCCCGTTCCGCAAGACCCAGACGTTGCTCGCGCTCGGTTCCTCGACGCTGTTCACGGCGCTGGGTTCGCGCTGGATCCTGCTGACCGCACCGTTCCTGGCGCAGCGATTCCTGAACTCGCGAGAACTGTTGTGGAACACCAACTTCCACTACTCGGCGGTGCTGGCACCGATCCTGTTCGCGGCCGGCGTGGAGACCGTGAACGGCTGGCGGCGGCGGTTGGCGAAGCGTCCGGAGGGGGTGCTCGGCGGGCGGCTCACGTCCGGCCGGCTGGTGCGCGGCTGGCTGATCGGCTGTGTGGCGCTGTGGACGGCGAACATGCTGCTGGTCGCCGGCGACTACCCGCTCAGCCGGCTGGCGATGCGGGCCTTCTGGACGGCGGACTCCCGCGCCGAGTCGATCACCCGGATGCTGCCGTTGATCCCGCGCGGGGTGTGCGTCGAGGCCGACAACGCCGTCGTCCCGCAGTTGACCACCAAGGACTACGTCACCCGGATCAATCGCTCCGACGACATGGCCACCTGGATGATCCTGGACTTCTCCCGGTCCGACACCGGGTGGGAGTCGCCGACACCGAAGGCGGCCTACGCGCAGGCGCTGGAGCGCGGATTCGTGCCGGTCGGGCAGGACGGCGTGATCGTGGTGCTGCACCGGGACGCACCGGTGGATCCGGTCTGCACGGAGCTGTGAAAGGACCAGTGAGCCGGACCCTGCGTCCGCCCGGACCCGGCGCAGGTGTATTCATCGCCGGTGATCCGTGCTCAGATCGCAGATGACCTCTTTCGACGAGGGTGGGGAGACCGTGGTGGGCAACAGGGAACAGGTCGCGTCGCTGTGCAACTTCGTCCCGCCGTACGTGCAGCGGGTGGTCGCCCAGCACGCCGAGGGGGACGACGCGGCCGAGCGGCGGCTCAACGACAACGCCCGCAAGCGGCGTACTGCGGCGCTCAAGGAGTGCGCCGCCACCGAGGACGAACCCGCGGTCAGCCGGGCGGCGCTGCCGACCACCGGCACCTCCCGGCGCGAGGTGTACGACAGCGGGAACACCGATCAGCAGCGGGTGAAACTCATTCGGGCAGAAGGCGGTCCGGAGACCGACGACACCGACGCGCTGAACGCCTACGACAACGCGGGCATCGTGCGTAAGTTCTACTCCGAGGTGCTCGACCGGGTCTCGATCGACGACCGCGGCATGGATCTGATCCTCAACGTGCACTACGGCGCGAAGTTCAACAACGCCTTCTGGGACGGCGACGAGATGACCTTCGGGGACGGCGACGGGGTGATCTTCAGCGGGTTCGCGCGTTCGCTCGACGTGGTCGCGCACGAACTGGCGCACGGGGTCACCCAGTTCACCTCCGCGCTGGTGTACAGCAAGGAGTCCGGGGCGCTGAACGAGCACTACTCCGACGTCTTCGGCACCACGATCACGCAATGGTCGGACGGCAGTTCGCCGGCCCATTCGGACTGGCTGATCGGTGACGAGATCATGGGACCGGATCTGTACGGCGAGGCGTTGCGGTCGATGGCGCACCCGGGCACCGCCTACGACAACCCGATCATGGGCAAGGACCCGCAGCCGGCGCACTACGACAACCGGTACAAGGGCACGGCCGACAACGGCGGGGTGCACATCAACTCGGGCATCCCGAACCGGGCGTTCTATCTCGCCGCGATGGAGATGGGCGACACCGTCGAGGCCGCCCGGATCTGGTACCACGCGCTGCACTTCCTGCCCGTCGACGCCACCTTCGTGCAGGCGGCGGCGCAGATCGCCACCTCGGCACGGATCCTGGTCAAGTCGGGCGCGGCGACCAAGGGGGCCGCGCAGATCGTCCGGGACGCCTGGCGCACCGTCGGAGTGATCACGCCATGACCGGCGACGCGGGCGAGGCGCTGATCTCGCTCGAGATCAGCGGTGGCTACACCGGCCAGATCACCCGCCTCGAACTGCGCCGGGACGGCGCGGCCCGGGTGCAGGTCGGTGGCCGCACGCTGACCGGTCGCGTCGACCCGGAGCAGGTCGACGGGTTGCTCGGTGACCTCGAGTCGGTTCCCGCAGAACCCCTTCCCGCCGAACCCGCTGCCGCAGAGCCTGTTACGGCACGACAGGGGCCTTCCGGAGCGGCGCCGAAGAGCCCCGCGACCGCTCCGGGATCGATGGGGGCGGCGGATCTGCGCAGCTACCAGGTGCACTTCGGCGGCCGCACCCTGACCGCGGACGACGCCTCGGTGCCGCGTGACCTCAGCGAGCCGCTGCGGCGGCTCGAGGAGCTGGTCCGCGCCGTCCAGCTGGATGCGGCCCGGGGACGCGACCAGAAGCCCTGAGCCCGGGCGGTCATCGCCGTCACCCGCCCGGCTCTCGCCCGGTCGACTTGAGCAGGATCGGAGAAGCCGTACCGGGCCGGTCGGCCTAGCGTGGTGCCGTCCAACACAAGCACCACACGCTCAGGAGAGATGATGACCGGCAACCAGGGGATCAAGACCGTTCTGCACCCCGTCACCGACCTCGACGCGGCCAAGAAGCTCTACGGCGCTCTGCTCGGCGTCGAGCCGCAGAGTGATTCGCCCTACTACGTCGGCTTCGAACTGGCCGGCCAGCAGATCGGGCTGGTGCCGAACAGCGACATGACCGCGCCGGTGTCGCACTGGCACGTCGACGACATCGAGGCCAGGCTGGCCGACGTCATCGCTGCCGGCGGCATCGTCAAGGCCTCGCCCCGCGACGTCGGCGGCGGCCGTCTGGTGGCCACGTTCACCGACGCCGACGGTAACGTGCTCGGACTGATCCAGGACCCGCAGTAGTACCGGATCCCCGCTCAGGACCAGCGTCACCCGACCCGCGCCCCCGATCGACGGAGAGACGATGCGCAAGGCTGCCCCGACCCGCAAGCAGACCGACGAGCAGCACATCGCCGACAGCCACGACAAGATCCGCGTGCAGGGGGCGCGGGAGAACAACCTCAAGGACATCAGCGTCGAGTTGCCCAAGCGGCGGCTCACGGTGTTCACCGGGGTCTCCGGCTCGGGTAAGAGCTCGCTGGTCTTCGCGACCATCGCCGCCGAGTCGCAGCGCATGATCAACGAGACCTACAGCGCCTTCGTGCAGGGGTTCATGCCGAACCTGGCCCGCCCCGAGGTCGACCTGCTCGACGGGCTAACCACGGCGATCATCGTCGACCAGGAGCGTCTCGGGGCCAACCCGCGCTCCACGGTCG
>DAIOVT010000115.1:0-9913 GCA_036758885.1 Kineosporiaceae bacterium | reverse complement strand
TCACCGCTGACCTGGGCGATCGAGGCGCCGATGGCGTTGGCGACCGCGTAGTTGGTGGGCCGGTGCACGGCGCCGAACAGCGGCAGCTCGTCGGGCAGCAGGATCGACCCGCCGCCGACGGCGACCACCGGGATCGGCTCGGGCGAGGTGCGCATCCGGTCGACCGCCTCGGCCACCCGCTCTGCGATCCGGTCGAGCACCTTGGCCACGAGACCCGGGTCGAGGTGGGCGACCTTTGCCGGGTCACCGATGCTCGCGCGGCCGGCCGCGACCGCGATGTCGGTCGCGGTCAGGGTGGAGCCGCCGAAGACCAGCGCCTGCTCGGTGAGCCGGTAGCCCACCGACTCGGGCCCGACCTCGCCGGTGTCGACGTCGACGATGCTGCCGCCGCCGATGCCGATCGAGACCACGTCGGGCATCCGGAAGTTGGTGCGCACCCCGGCGACCTTGGCCTCGCCCGCGGTCTCCCGGGGGAAGCCGTTGATCAGCAGCCCGATGTCGGCGGTGGTGCCGCCGACGTCGACGACCGCGCAGGTGGACAGGCCGCTGGTGAGTGTGGCACCGCGCATCGAGTTGGTCGGGCCGGAGGCGAACGTGGCCACCGGGTAGCGGCGCACGTACTCCTGGTCCATCAGGGTGCCGTCGTTCTGGCTCAGGTAGATCGGGGCGTCGATGCCCTGGGCCCGCACGGCCGAGGTGAGGCCGTTGACGATCTCGGCGGCCAGTTCGCGCAGCGCCGCGTTGATGATGGTGGCGTTCTCGCGTTCGAGCAGGCCGATCCGGCCGATCTCGTGGGAGAGCGAGATCGCCACGTCGTCGCCGAGCACGTCGGCGACGATCTCCGCGGCGCGGATCTCGATGTCGTGGTTGACCGGGCTGAACACCGATGAGATCGCCACCGAGCGGATGCCGTGGGTGGCCATGTCGGCGGCGATGCCACGTAGTTCGTCGTCCTGCAGTGCCGAGATCGGCCGGCCGTCGAACTCGTAGCCGCCGTGCGCCAGGTAGCTGCGGGCCGAGATCGCGGTGCGCAGGCTCTCGGGCCAGTCGACCAGCGGCGGCAGCGCCTTGGTGGCCGGCAGGCACAACCGCAGCGCCGCGGTCGGGGCCAGCCGGTCGGCCTCGACCAGGGCGTTGATGAAGTGCGTGGTGCCGATCATCACCGCCGCGATCGACCCACCCTCGAACGGGTGTGCCTCGCGCAGCGAGGTGATCGCGTTGACGATCCCCTCGGTGACGTCGGGGCTGGTGAAGTTCTTCACCCCGGCCAGGGTCTGGCGACCCTCCATGAGGACGGCGTCGGTGTTGGTGCCGCCCACGTCGATTCCGATGTGCATGACAAGCCCTTCTGTTCCGGCCGGTTCAGGCCTGTTGCGGCGTGGTCTGCTCGGACAGTTGCACGGTGGTCGTCACACCGACCCCGCGGATCAGGCCGCTCTTGCCGGCGGCGATGTACAGCACCATCGACAGCAGCAGCGACCACAGTGCCGGGATGCCCCAGGTGACGTAGTGGCCGAAGACCGAGGCGATCAGCCAGATCAGCAGGGTGGCCGGCACCACCCGTGGCGACTGCGGCGGCAGGGTGCCGGTGGCGCGGCTGGCGTCGAGCTCGCCCCGCCAGCGCCGGACGACGAAGTACTCGGCGACCATGATCCCGGCGATCGGCGGGAAGGCGACCGACAGGATGATCAGGAAGTCGGTGAACCGGGACAGGATGTTCGCCGCGGCCAGGATCGATCCGGCCACCCCGAGCACCACCGTGATCATGACCCGGCTGATGTTGCGGCCGAACGCGGTCTGCACGAAGTTCACCAGGCCGAGGGTGGAGGAGTAGAGGTTCCAGTCGTTGATCTTCAGCGTCCCGGTGATCACGATGATCAGCCCCACCAGGCCGATCGAGGAGGTGACGATCGCGACGATGTCGCCGGTGCCGGCGGCGTGCGCGAGCAGCACCCCGGCCAGGCCGATGACGAACTCGCCACCGGTGACCCCGACCACCGTCTGCTTGACCACGTCGGCGGGGGTGCGGTTGTAGCGGGTCATGTCGGCGGTGATGATCGCGCCGACGATCAGGCTGCCGGCCACGATGCTGGTGCCGGTGAACAGGCTCATCGCCGGACCAGGCGGCGGTGAGGTGACCAGTTCGCCGAGCGAGTGCCGGGAGAGTTCGCTGACGATCGACCAGCCGACCAGCACCAGGAACAACGGCACGGTGACGTTGGCCAGGGTCTGCATGCCGGAGAAGCCGAAGGCGACGATGGCGGTGACCGCCAGGCCGAACACCAGGCTCCACACCCAGACCGGCATCACCCCGGGCATCAAGGTGTCCAGCGAGGCGGCGGAGATACCGCTCTGGATGCCGAACCAGCCGATCAGGCTGATTCCGATGACCAGGCCGACCAGGCTGGCGCCGATCTCGCCGAAACCGGTCCAGCGGGCCAGCAGCGCGGTGTTCAGCCCCTCGCGCTGGCCGATCAGCCCGACGACGCACATCACGATCTCGAGGATGATCGACCCGAACAGGAACGCCAGCACGGCGTTGCCGAAGGTCATCCCGTAGCCGATGGTGGCGCCGAGCAGGAACTGGGACAGGGCCGAGACCTGTCCGAAGCGTTGGACGGCGATCCCGAACCAGGGTTTGCGGTCGGTCTCGGGTACGCGGCCGAGGGCGTAGTCGTCGGCGTGGGTGGGGGCGGCAGCGGCCATGATGATGGTCCTTCGGCTCGCAGGGACGGTGCACTCTGTGGGGTGCGGCTGTGAGGGAAAGTGGGGCGCTGCCGTGGGGGCCGGCAGGGCTGCGATCAGGGCGTTACCAGGAAGGTAGGAACTTCCAGGGGTTCGTGACCATGTGCGATTCGCACCACCTCGGCGCCGCGATGTGCACAGTGCACAGGGTCGGTGGCGGCGGGACCTCGGCCGGCGCCGGCCCCGGCTACTGCGCTCTTTCGGCGACGGACCGCAGCGCCGGGTAGCCTCGCGGGTGTCATGGACAGCACCGTTCCCCCGAACCCGCCGCCGGCCGCCGTCCGGCCGCTGGTGACCGTCGTCCTGCCCTGTTACAACGAGGCCGACCATGTGGTCGCCGAGCTGGAACGGATCACCATGGCGCTGGACGCGAGCGACTTCGGTTACGAGGTGCTCGCCATCGACGACGCCAGCACCGACGACACGTTGCAGGTGCTGCGCGACCATGCCGACAAGTTCCCGCACGTACGGGTGCACGCCTTCCGCCGCAACGGTGGTTCGGGCACGGTGCGCCGGATCGGCACCCAGATCGCCCGTGGCGAGATCGTGGTCTGGACCGACGCCGACATGTCCTACCCGAACGAGCGGATCCCCGAGCTGGTGCAGACCCTGCTGGACGATCCGAGCTACGACCAGGTGGTCGGCGCACGTACGTCCGAGGAGGGCACCTTCAAGGTGCTCCGGCTGCCGGCGAAGTGGCTGATCCGCAAGATCGCCGAGAAGCTCAGCAACCAGCGGATCCCCGACCTCAACTCCGGGCTGCGCGCATTCCGGCGCAGCGTGGCGCTGCCGTACCTGCCGTTGCTGCCCGCCGGGTTCAGTTGCGTCACCACGATCACGCTGTCGTTCCTGCAGAACCAGCACGACATCAAGTACGTGCCGATCGACTACGCCAAGCGGGCCGGGAAGTCGAAGTTCCACTTCACCCGCGACGCCTACCGCTACATCCTCCAGGTGCTGCGCATGGTGATGTACTTCGACCCGCTCAAGGTGCTGATGCCGTTGGCGCTGTGGGTGTTTGCGATCGGCTTCGTCAAGGCCGGCTACGACATGTGGCGGCACCCGTTCTACTTCCCGGCGAACACCGTGCTGCTGCTGCTCTCGTCGTTGATCATCGGATCGATGGCGCTGCTGGCCGACCTGGTGGTGCGATCGCGCGGCGACCGGGCCAGCGATCCCTCGTCGCACCTGATCGTCGTCTCCGACCGGGAGTGAGGCGGCCACGCATGGCGACCGGGGTGGCGTCATGAGACCCGAGGAGGTGGCCAGGGCCTACGACGTGGTCGCCGCCGACTACGCGGGGGCCTTCACCGACGTCGAGGCCGAACAGCTGCTCGACCTGGCGATGCTGGACGCCTTCCTCGCCGAGGTGCCCCGCGGGGGCGGGTGTTGGACGGCGGGTGCGGGCCGGGCCGGATCACCCGGCGGCTGGCGGACCGGCTCTCCGGCCGGGGCTGTGCGGTCGAAGGCGTCGACTTCTCGGTGGGCATGATCGAGCAGGCCCGCCGGCGGCATCCCGACCTGCGCTTCCAGGTCGCCGAGCTGAGCCGGTTGCCCTTCCCGGACAAGCATTTCGGTGCCGTCCTGCTCTGGTACTCGATCATTCACAGCGCACCCGCCGACCTGTCCGTGCTGATCGCCGAGGTGGCCCGGGTGCTGGCGCCCGGCGGCGTGCTGCTGACCGGTTTCCAGACCAGGGACGGCGTGCGCGACCTCGGCCCGGTCTACGCCCGGTTCGGTCATCAGGTCGAACTGGTGCGCTACGGCCACGAGGTCGAGGCGGTCGCCTCGGCGCTCGCGGCGAGCGGGCTCACCGAGACGGTGCGGCTGGTGCGCCGTCCGCGAGACGCTCATGAGGTCGCCGAACAGGCCTTCCTGCTCGCGGTGCGCGCCTGATCCAGGCCGGGTATGTCCCTGCGGGGACGGGACGGCGCAGCGGATCACCGACTGCCGGGTCAGGGAACGACCAGGGTCACCCCGGATCGACGCGGTGGTGCGCCGGCGGTGAGACTTGATCGCAGGCGGGGGACGGCCCCTGCCGCGAACCGCCACCAGTGAGAAGCGAGGAGATCGTGTCCCAGCAACCGATACCGGGTTACGGGCAGCAGCCCACGAACGACACCGACCGCACCATGGCCGTGCTGGCTCACCTGTCGCCGTTGATCGCCGGAATCGTGAGTGCCGGCTGGCTCAGCTTCGTCGGGCCGCTGCTGATCTGGATGTTCTACAAGGACCGAAGCCCGTTGGTGCGCAACGCCTCCGCGGCCTCGTTCAACTTCCACCTCACCATCTGGGCGTGCTGGTTGCTCGGCTGGATCCTCGCGATCACGGTGATCGGACTGCCGATCTCGCTGCTGCTGTGGGTGATCCCGGCGATCCTGCAGGTGATCTTCTCGGTCATCGGTGCGGTGCGCGCCTGGCGCGGTGAGCGCTACCGCTACCCGTTCCAGATCAAGGTGCTCAGCGACTGATCGTCCCCGCGCGCTCAGTAGGGTGACCGGGTGAAACCGGGGCGGCCCACGATGGAGGACGTCGCGGCCAGGGCGGGCGTCTCGCGCGCCCTGGTCTCGATCGTGTTCCGTGACGCACCGGGGGCCTCCGCGGACACCCGCTCGCGGGTGCGCGCCGCGGCGGACGAGCTCGGCTACGAGCCGGACCGCCGGGCCAGCCGGCTCGGCCGGTCCCGCACCCGCATGATCGGGGTGGTGTTCGCCTTCGACGGCGACTTCCACGCCGAGGTGGTCGACGGCCTCTACACCGCCGCCGAGCAGTTCGGCTACGAGATCGTGCTGAGCGCCAGCACCCGGCGCCGCAGTGAGGACGACGCGGTGCGGGCGGTGCTGGCCGAGCGCTGCGAGGGCGCCGTCCTGATCGGGTCTCGGCTGCCCACCCGGCGGATCGCCGAACTGGCCGAACGGGTTCCGACCGTGGTGTTGCTGCGGCATCTGCGGCTGGCGGGGGTCGACACCGTACGCACCGACGAACGGGCCGGCATGGAACTGCTGGTCGATCACCTCGCCGGTCTGGGCCACCAGCGGATACTGCACCTCGACGGCGGCTCCGCCCCGGGTGCCGCGCAGCGCCGTCAGGCCTATCGCGAGGCGATGTCGCGTCGCGGGCTGATCCCGCGGCTGCTGACCGGCGGTCTCGACGAGGAGTCCGGCGCCGAGGCGGCCGACCTGATCGCCCGGGCCGGGCCGGACGAGCGGCCGACCGCGATCACGGCGTTCAACGACCGTTGTGCGCTGGGGGTGTTGCATCGCCTGCGCGGCAACGGATTCGAGATTCCCGAAGACCTCTCGCTGACCGGCTTCGACGACATCCCGGCCGCCGGCCATCGGCACCTTCAGCTGACCACCGTGCACCAGGACGCCGACCAGCTCGGCCGCCGCGCGATCGTCCGGCTGCGCGACCGGCTGGAGCAGGGGCAGGACGCCGAACCCGCCGTGCCGGTGCCCGCCCGGCTGGTGATCCGCGGGACGACGGCCCCGCTCAGAGTGCGGCGACGCCGACGGTGAACGCCTCGCGGAACCGGCGCAGGGCCGTCTCCGGATCGGTGCCGGCGAAACCCTCGAGACCCACCGGCCCGCGGTAACCCGCAGCGGCCAGTGCCCGGGCGACGGCGGGGTAGTTGATCTCCCCGGTGCCCGGCTCGCAGCGTCCCGGTACATCGGCCACCTGTATCTCACCGATCCACGGCAGCGCCTCGCGGCAGAGCTCGATCAGGTTCCCCTCGCCGATCTGTGCGTGATAGAGGTCGAGCATCAGCCGCAGGTTGGGGTGGTCGACCGCGCGGATCAGCGCAAGCGTGTCGGCGGCCCGGGCGAACGGCACCCCGGGGTGGTCGACCGCGGTGTTCAGGTTCTCCAGCACGAACATCACGCCGTGCCGTTCGCCGAGCTCGGCGATCCGGGTCAGAGTGCGCACGGCGGCCACCCACATCTCACCGGTCACCTGCGGCACCGGGACCACCGGCAGACCGCGGGGGTCGAGGCCGGTGCCGTGCAGGTTCAGCCGCGGCACCCCGAGCCGCTTCGCCACCCCGACCGAGCGCCGCGCCGAGTCGAGCAGCTCGGCCGCCGCGTCCGGCTCGACCAGCCCACCGGTCACGTACCCGGTCATCGAGGAGTAGACCGCGCCGTCCGCGCGGAGCTTCTCCAGCTCGTCGAGGTCGTGCCGGGTCCAGTCCCAGATCTCCACCTGGAAGCCGAGTTCAGTGAGGCGCCGGATCCGTTGCGGCACAGGCAGATCGACGAAGAGCATCTCGGCACAGGCGGCCAGGGTGAAGGGGGCGGTCATCGGTCGTCCTTGATCTCGCCGATGCTCACGGTGCGGTCCTGTTCGACGGAGGCGATCGCGGCGAGCGCGATCTCGAAGGCGGCCCGGGCGTCGGCGCCGCCGACCGTCGGCATGGTCCGCTCGCGCACCGATCGGCAGAAGGCGGCGAGTTCACCGACGTAGGCCCGGTGCATCAGATCGGTGTCGCTGCGTTCGGTGCGCCGGGCGGCACCGCTCGCCGTCCAGTGCTGCATGGTCAGCGGGGCCGGGCTGCCGATGGTCACCATGCCCGCCGAGCCGAACACCTCACCCCGGACGTCGTACCCGTAGGCGGCGCTGAAGCTGGCCTCGGCGGTGGCCAGCGCGCCGTTGTCGAACCGGATCGTGACCACGGCGGTGTCGAGCAGCCCGGAGTGCTTGTGGCCAGGGGCGACCAGGGCGTCGGCGAAGGCGTGCACCGACACGGCGGTGGCGCCCGGGTTCAGCCAGTTCAGGGTGTCGAAGTCGTGGATCAGGGTCTGGGTGAAGATCGTCCAGGGTGGCACCGACGCGGGATCGGCCAGCCCGGGGTCGCGGGTCAGCGAGCGCAGCAGGTGCGGGGTGCCGATCCCGCCGGACGCGACGATGTCGTGGGCGGCGGTGAAGTCGTCGGCGAAACGCCGGTTGAAGCCGACCTGCAGCGGTACCGCCGCCTGTTCACAGGCGCCGATCGCGGTGTCGAAGTCGGCCAGGGTCATCGCCATCGGCTTCTCGCAGAACACCGCCTTGCCCGCGGCGGCGGCCCGCCGGATCAGCTCGGCGTGCGCGGTCGAGCCGGCGGTGATCGCCACCGCCTCGACGGTGTCGTCGGCGAGCATCGTCTCGACGGAGGTGGCCCTCACCCCGAGTTCCTCGGCCAATGCGTGGGCCGCCTCGGGGTAGACGTCGGCCACGGCGACCAGTTCGGCCGCCGCCGTGTGCCGGGCGAGCGCGGTCGCGTGATGCGTGCCGATCCGGCCGGCACCGATCACACCGATCCGCACCGGAGGTGTGCGGGACATCGGGTCTCCCTTCCCCATGATATAGAGCGCTCTAGTCGGTGACCAGCGTGACCTGCCGGGAATGCGCGGGTCAAGAGGGACTAGAGCGCGGCAGCGCCCCGGCTCGCGCGACGCCGGGCGATCTCGTAGAGGGTGATCGAGGCGGCGACCGCGGCGTTGAACGAGCTCGCGGTACCGGCCATCGGGATCTGCACCGACAGATCGCACTCGGTGCGCCAGAAGCCGCTCATGCCGATGGTCTCGTTGCCGACCACCACTGCGAGCGGGCCGGTCAGTTCGGCGTCCCAGAGTGCCTCGGTGGCCTGCTCGTCGGTGCCGACCAGGGTGAAGCCGCCCGCTCGCAGCCAGGAGGCCGCCTGGGCCGGTCGCTCGATCCGCACCACCGGCACGCTGAACAGGCAGCCCCGGCTGGCCCGGACGCACTTCGGGTCGTAGACGTCGGCCGCGTGCCCGGTGACGATGACGCCACCGGTGCCGAGAGCGTCCGCGGACCGGATCAGCGTGCCGATGTTGCCGGGGGAGCTGGGCCGGTCGAGCACCACCACCACGCCGCCGGTGCCCAGCCGGGCCGGGTCGTCGTCCGGAATCGCCACTACCGCAATCAGTTCGGCGCGGTCCTCGTTCTTGTCCGAGAGCTCCTGCAGCAGTTCCGGCGCCAGTTCGGCGATCTCACCCCGGTGACCGGCGAGCAGGTCCGCGGCCCAGCGGGAGGTCGCCGTCCCGTCGTGCAGCAAGGTGCGGATCGGCCGGCCGGCAGCCACCGCCGCGCTGATCGGCCGCACCCCCTGCACCAGGAACGCGCCGAGCTTGGCGCGCTTGGTCCGGTTGTGCCGCAAGGCATCCCACTGCTGGAACCGGGCGTTGCGGGTGCTCACGATCAGGGACATGGCGGCTCCCTCGGGTCGGCCGGCGCCGTGTCGCGTCGTCCGGCAGGGCCGGGGTCTTCGGCGCTCGCGGGCGATGATATCGACCGCTGCGCGCCGTCCGGGGGTTGAGGGCTGGGTCACAGCCGGCGCCCCTACGGGGCAACATGCCATTCCGATAGGGTTTACATGTTATTAATCGTTCCCGTTGCAAGGAGCCCCGCATGAGCCGAGAGAAGGTCCTGGTCACAGCCGACTGGGCGGAGCAGAACCTCGCCAGTCCGCAGACCGTGTTCGCCGAGGTCGACGAGGACACCACGGCCTACGACGGCGGCCACCTGCCCGGCGCCGTCAGACTCAACTGGACCACCGAGCTGCAGGACCCGGTGCGTCGCGACATCGTCACCAAGCAGCAGTTCGAGCAGCTGCTGTCGGCCAAGGGCATCAGCAACGACGACCTGGTCGTGCTCTACGGGGGCAACAACAACTGGTTCGCCGCCTACGCCTATTGGACGTTCAAGCTCTACGGCCACGACAACGTCAAGCTCGTCGACGGCGGCCGCAAGAAGTGGGAGCTGGACGGGCGTCCGCTGACCACCGAGGTCACCGAGCGTCCGGCCACCCGATACGCCGCTGCCGAGCAGGACGCCTCGGTCCGCGCCTTCCGCGACGAGGTGGTCGAGGCGATCGGCACCAAGAACCTGGTAGACGTGCGTTCCCCCGACGAGTTCAGCGGCAAGATCCTGGCACCGGCGCACCTGCCCCAGGAGGCCAGTCAGCGGCCGGGGCACATCCCGACCGCGATCAACGTGCCGTGGAGCAAGGCGGCCAACGAGGACGGCACCTTCAAGTCGGACGACGAACTGCACGCGCTCTACGGGGGAGCCGGCCTGCTCGAGGACCGTCCGACCATCGCCTACTGCCGCATCGGCGAGCGCTCGAGCCACACCTGGTTCGTGCTGCGTGAGCTGCTCGGTCAGAGCGACG
>DAIOVT010000114.1:0-9957 GCA_036758885.1 Kineosporiaceae bacterium | reverse complement strand
CTGGGTGACCCCGGCCTGGGCGCTGGTGCTGCTCGAGTCCCGCCGCAACCCCGGCCCTGCCGTGTTGCGCCATCACAACGCAGTGCTGGAATGCCTTCGGCGCCAAGGGTTCTCGGTGGCTTTGGCGGCCCATGCCTTCTCGGTGCTGGACGCCTACGTCTACGGCTTCGTGCTCACCGAGCTGAACCTGCCGATGCAGCCCGGCGAACAGACCGAGCAGTTCGCCGCCGAGCTCGAGCTGACCGCCGAGCAGTACCCCTACCTGGTCGAGATGATCACCGAGCAGGTGGTGGGCAGGAACTACGCCTACGCCGGCGAGTTCGACTACGGCCTCGAGCTGATCCTCGACGCCCTGCAGGACCGCCTGCCCCCGGCGTGATCATGCAGAACTGCACGCACACCCCGCATCGGGGGGCGGTCACGGGCGGTCCAGCACCAGCCAACCACCGTGGTGGGTGTGCACCGTGTACCTCCAGCGGCTGGCCTCGCCCCAGGCCTGCAGATCCTGGGTCGACAGCGATCGCAGGTGACCGTAGGTCTCGTCGGGCTGGTCCTCGAACGGCACGGCGACCACGACGCGCTTGCGGGCCAGCCGCCGTGCCTCGCGCAGCACCCGTTCGCCGTGGTCGGGATCGAGATGTTCGAGCAGATGGACCAGCAGCACGGTGTCGGCGTGGCCGTCGGCGGCGGGGAAGCGGGCCGCGTCGGCCGCACGTACCGTGAGCCGGACGCCGAGCCGTTGCGCCATCGCGGCGAGCAACCGGCAGGTGCCCTGGTTCAGGTCCGAGGCGGTCACCGGATAGGGACTGCTCGCGGCCAGTCGCAGCGACAGGAAACCGAAGCAGCTGCCCAGTTCCAGGGTCGAGCCGGGCAGCACCAGGGACTCGGCGAAGCGGTAGACGGGGGCGTAGTCCGCGACGGTGCCGTGCGCATTGCCCGAGCCCGAGGAGCCGTCCGGGTCGGGGCTCGCGTCGATCGCGGCGAGCGCCTCCTCGATCCGGTCAAGGGTGTTGCGGTAGAAGCGTTCCCAGGCGCTCAGCGGGTCGTCGTCCGAGCTGATCACGATGCCGGTGAAGACCCGCTCGAACAGGTCCGGCCCGCGCAGCCAGCCGGGCCCGAAGAGCTCGTCGGAGAGCAGCCCGGCCAGGTCGTCGTCGATCCGCGCCGGCGGGATGCAGTGATCGATGTAGACCCGGCCGCGCAGGGTGCGTACGTCGAAATGGGTGGTGCGCACGGTGTGCAGTTCGCGCCGCGGGCGCGGGGTGTGCCGGACGGCGCGCACCGCGACCAGGTCGTCGCTGTAGGCGCCGTCCATGGGGGTGCTCAGCGGGTCGATCGCCGGCGCGTTCAGGCCGGCCAGAACGCTGCCGGCGCCCTGCTGTATCGGGGACGCGGTCATGACGGCACTCCCATCGACAGCGAAACCCGTTCCAGGCCACGCAGATTGCGGACCACCTGAACCTTGTCGCAGTACTCGGCATAGGCCGGCAGGTCGCAGGCCCCGAGGTTCCACGAGAACCGGGGCTCCGGGGTCAGCCAGATGGTCGAGCGTGCCCGCCGGGTGATCTCCTCGAACACCGAGACCCGGGGGTCGTTGCGGTTGCCGCGGCCGTCACCCAGCACGATCACCGTGGTCCGCCGGGTCAGCGCCGAGCCGAACTGGTCGAGGAACACCTCGAACGCGTTGCCGTAGTCGGAGTCGGCGTCCACGTCGAGCACCCCGCCGGCCGGCAGACCCGACATCACCAGCGACAGGGCGTCCTCGATGCGATGCTCGTCGAAGAGGTCGGTGATCTCGACCAGGTCCTTGACGAAGGCGAACGTGCGTACCCGGTTGGCCACCGACTGCAGGCTGTGCACCAGGTGCAGGGTGAACTTCGAGGTCATTCGAACAGACAGTGAGACGTCGCACAGCACAAGGAGTTTGGGTCGGTCCTCGACCTTGCTCACCGTGATCGGCCGGAACGGTACGCCGTCGTACTTCATGTTGGAGCGCATGGTACGCCCGCCGTCCACGACCCCCCGGGCCGAGGCGCGACGCCGCGGCCGGGGTGCCCCGTGCAGACTGCGCAACAGACGGCGCAGGCTGCTCTCCAGCTCCCAGCGCACCTGCTCGTCGACGCTCTCGGCCTGGGCCGCCTGGATCTCCCGGGTCTCCACCTCGCGCTCGATCGCCAGCAGTTGCTGCAGATGCTGTCGCAGCTTGTCCGGCAGCTGGGCCAGGAAGGGCGCCAGTGCCGCTCGCAAGGCGGCGAGCTGTGCCTGAGTGGCCGGGTCGCCGGTGTCCGCGTCCTCGTCGGGCAGCTCGTCGGCGAGCCAGCTGAGCAGGGCCATCTCCTCGGCGACCGACAGTTCGGTGTCCAGCTCCAGCCC
This sequence comes from Kineosporiaceae bacterium, assembly GCA_036758885.1. Lineage (GTDB taxonomy): Bacteria > Actinomycetota > Actinomycetes > Actinomycetales > Kineosporiaceae > DAIOVT01. The sequence goes on along the minus strand of DAIOVT010000114.1, from coordinate 7,584 downwards.
CGGACGCCGGGCCAGCTCGCCGGGCGCGCCCGGATTGTGCATGCGGCTGGTACTGATCTGCACCCGCGCGGCCTCGCCGGGTGAGGTGGCCGAGTCCTTGGAGAGCACGATCTCGTCGGTCATCGAGGCCATGTCCAGCCGGTTGGCCTCCTGGTGCAGATTGTACTGCTGGGCCAGGTCCTCGGGCTTGAAGAACTGGTGCAGTTCAACCGGTTTGCCGTGCGAGTGCCCCGATTGCGGGGTGTCGCCCGGCTCGTCGCTGAGGGTGAACTCGGTGAGCTCGCCCTCGTCGGCGAGGTCGTCGTGGGCGTGCGAGTGCTCTTCGTCAGGTTCGCTGATCACGGCCTTGAGCCCGAAGAACCGCTCGAAGACCCGGTCGAAGGTCTCCAGGTCACGACGGTCCTTGATCAGGGCGAGGCTGAGACCGGCGTGCAGCACCTCGCGGTCGTCCAGCACCCCGGGCTGGGCGGCGACGGTCATCGCGTCCATGGCCTCGGACACGCTGATCCGCACCCCGTGCAGGCGCAGCAGCCGGATGAACCGGTGCAGTGCCCCTTCCACGGCCGGCCCTACACCGGACGGCGCCGGGCCCCGCGGGCGGCGAAGGAGCGATCGCCCTGCCCGGCCGGAACCGACTTGCCGCTGGTCGCCAGGCCCTTGCCGGGTGCCCCGTAGTAGGCCTCGTCGTGTCGTCCGGGCTGGTCCTTGGCCGCCCGGATCTCGCGGCCGTCCTGGCCGGCGTCGTCGTCGTGGCTGTGGTCGCCGTGTCCGTGGCCATGGCCGTGCCCATGGCCGTGAGCCGGAAGGTGGTCGGGGACAGTGGCATTGGGGTCGACGATCCGGGGCAGCGCGGCCGCCGCCGTGGCCAGGTCACGCTCGTACTTGACCACCACGTTGAGCGTCGAGGAGAGCACCTCCGCGGAGAGCTCGCTGACCCCGAGCACGGCCAGGGTGCGGGCCCAGTCGATGGTCTCGGAGATGCTCGGCGCCTTGCGCAGTTCGAGCTCGCGCAGCGAGCGGACCACCTCGACCAGCCGGGCCGAGAGGGCGTCGGCGAGGCCGGTGTCCTTGCTGCGCAGGATCTCCAGCTCGCGTTCGGCGGTGGGGTAGTCCAGGAACAGGTGCAGGCACCGCCGCTTCAACGCGGCGGAGAGGTCGCGGGTGTTGTTCGAGGTGAGGATCACGTAGGGCATCGTCTTGGCGCGGATCGTGCCGATCTCGGGGATCGAGATCTGGAACTCGCTGAGCAGTTCCAGCAGAACGGCTTCCAGCGCCTCGTCGGCCCGGTCCACCTCGTCGATCAGCAGCACCACCGGCTGCTCGCTGGTGATCGCCTCGAGCAGTGGCCGGGAGGCGAGGAAGCGTTCGGAGAAGAAGACGCTGTCCTGGGCGGCGATCCGTTCCACCGCCTCACCGAGGGTCGCGGTGTCGGCGACCAACTGGCCGATCTTCTCCCGCAGGATCTGCGTGTAGAGCAATTGCTTGCCGTAGTCCCACTCGTACAACGCTTTCGACTCGTCCTGGCCCTCGTAGCACTGCAGCCGCAGCAGGCGCCGTCCGGTCACCGCGGCGAGCGAGGAGGCGAGCTGCGTCTTGCCGACCCCCGCCGGGCCCTCGAGCAGTACCGGCTTCTCGAGCCGGCTCAGCAGATAGACGGTGGTGGCCAACCGGTCGTCGGCCAGGTAGCCGGCCTCGGCGAACTGCTTCTTGGCCTCGTCCACGCTCTCGAAGGGAAAGGCGTCGGACTGCGTGGCAGCGGTCATGGTGAAACTCCTTGGTGCAGAAGGTGTGTGGCCGACGCCCACCGGAACGTGGGCGCCGACCACACGATGCTGCTCGGTCGCTTACCAGGGTCGATCAGCTCAGCAGGTCATCCAGATCACCGTTCATGCAGTGTTCGACCACGGGACGCACGGTGTCGAAGGTGCACTCCTTGGCGTTGCCCGGGGTGCAGGCGTCGCCGAGCACGTGGTTGGTGATGCGGTCGACGTCGTCCTTGTCGCCCTTGATCACGGGCGAGTTCTCGTAGTACTTGGTCGGGCCCTGCCCCAACCGGTTCTTGGAGTAGCTGTCGGCGTGGATGTCGGTGAACTTCTCGATGATGCCCACGTCGCGCAGCAGCCGGATTCCGGCGGCCAGCGCCGCGTCCGCGGCCTGCACGTCGGTCATGCCGTAGGTGTCCACACCCATCGCCTGGGCGATCTCGGCGAACCGCTTGTACTGGGCCGGCATGTTGAACGCCCAGACCCGGGGCAGCGCGATCGCGTTGTTCAGGCCGTGGTGGGTGTCGTAGAACGCCGAGATCGCGTGCGAGATCGAGTGGATGATCCCCAGGCCACCGGAGTTGAACGCTTGGGCGGCGACGTACTGCGCATACATCATGCCTTCGCGGCCCTTGAGGTCCTGGCCGTTCCAGGTGGCCTCGCGCAGATTCTCGGCGGTCAGCTTGATCGCCCGGATCGCGTTGCCCAGCGAGGGCTCGAAGTTGAGCCGGGAGACGTACGGCTCGCTGGCGTGGGCGAGCACGTCGAAACCGCACTGCGCGGTGTAGTCCACCGGACAGGTGTAGTAGAGCACCGGGTCGTCGATGGCCAGGGTGGCCACCGAGGCGTCGTCGAAGGCGACGTACTTGTGCGGGTTGTCCGGGTCGGTGGTGGTGTCGGTGATGACGTACGCCCACGAGGTCTCCGAGCCGGTACCGGCCGTGGTCGAGACCGCGATGTGCGGCGGGTTCTTCGGGTTCTCGGACTTGTTGAACCCCTCGAACTCGTTGACGTTGCGGCCGTCGTGCGCCACCGAGATGCGCGCGCCCTTGCAGGCGTCGTGCGCGGAGCCGCCGCCGATGGAGACGAACGAGTCGCACTCGTTCTCCTGGTACATCGCCACGGCGTCCATGGAGTTGTAGTCCTTGGGGTTGGACTCCACCTTGTCGTAGACGACGACCTCGAGGCCGTGGTACTTCATCGACTCCACGATCTTGTGCACCGTGTCGGTACCACGCAGACCGGAGGTCATCACCAGGGTCTTGCGGAAGCCCAGCTTCAGGGCCTCGGGACCGATCATCTCGTGCGCACCGGGCCCCATCAGCGCCCGGGGGAAGGGGTGGAACTCCTTGATGGGGAACGGCTTGAGTAGTTCGTCTACCTGCATCGGTGGCCTCCAGGGCGAGTCGTCGGCGACTTGCGGCACCTGCGGGTTCGCACACGGGCGAATCCGCCGGACTCTCCGGACCGTAAGCAGTCTGTGACCTGCGCCGACAGGTGAGGATCGGGAAACGGGTCGCCGGGTGGGCGGGCCACCTGCCCGATCCGGCAGGTACCGGTGCCGCACCGACCAGTGGTCGCCGCGGAGATCGGTTCGGCCCGGGTCAGCGACCCAGGGTGCGGTCCAGCCAGTCCGCCCGCGCGGCCACCGCGGCCCGGGAGACTGCGGCCTGCGGCGCGATCTCGTCGAAGCCGTGGAACCCGCCGGCCCAGACGTGCAGTTCGGCCTGCACACCCGCTGCCCACAGGGCGGTGGCGTAGGCGACGTCCTCGTCCCGGAAGACCTCGGCGCTGCCGCAGTCGATGTAGGCCGGCGGCAGACCGCTCAGGTCGGCCGCCCGCGCGGGCGCGGCGTAGATCGAGACGTCGTCGCCGCCGCGGCGATCACCGAGCAGCGCGTTCCATCCGGTCAGGTGGCTGCCGCGGTCCCACAGCCCCACGCCGTCGATCTGCCGGGCCGAGACGGTGGCGTCCCGGTCGTCGAGCATCGGACACATCAGCAGCTGGCCGTGCAGACGCGGGCCCCGGCGGTCGCGGGCCAGCAACGTCAGGCCGGCCGCGAGGCCGCCGCCGGCACTGCCCCCGGCGACGATCAGCCGGTCGAGGTCGAGACCGAGTTCCGCGGCGTGCTCGGCGAACCAGAGCAGCCCGGCGTAGCTGTCCTCGACCGGTGTGGGGTCGGGGTGCTCGGGGGCCAGCCGGTACTCGACGGTGATCATCACGGCGTTGTACCGGCGCAGCGCCGGCAGCAGACCGGGCACGCCGGTCCACCGGTCGCCGAGCACCGAGCCACCGCCGTGCGTGTGGTAGATGCCCGGGCCGGTCCCGGTGCGGTCGTTCGCCTGCAGCACGGTGAGCTCGATCCGGCCGCCGGCGTGGCCGGTGATCGTGACGTCGGTGGCGGAGATGCCCTCCGGGGCCAGCAGCTGTTCCCGCGGTGGTGTCTGCGCCCGGGTCGCCTCGCGCACCTCGGGGATCAGCTCGGGGGTCAGGGTCTGCGGGAAGCCCGACTCCCGGATCATCGCCAGCACGGCGTCCAGCTCGGGGTCGAAGGGCGGCCGGTCCGGCCCCGGGGCCTCGTTCGTCGTGCTCATGCGATGAACTCCTTCGTCCAGCCGGCGGTCTCGTCGTCCCATTCTTCCCCCGTGGCGAACCGCTGTCCGGACGGGCGTGGTGGCAGGGTTCTGCCATCGGCCGGTGGCGACCGCAGGACAGGTGCTGCCGGCGAGGCGCTGCCGATCGTCAGGCCGGCGCCAAAGGCAACTGCCCGATTCGGTAGGTTCACGCGCCCCACCGACCAGTAGAGCGGCTTGCGGCCCGTCCATAGCGTGGCCAACAGCGACCACCCGGTCGCGTTCCTCACCCGCCTGGGGGCGAAGCGGTTGCTGAACGTGGCCGCGAGCACCGGGCAGCATCACTGGAGGCGTCATGAACGAGCCCGAGGTCACGACCGAGGTCACGACCGAGCCCGTCTCGGTCGAGGCTCTCGTCGAAGAGGTCTCCATCGACGGGATGTGCGGCGTCTACTGACGCCGCACCCGATCTGGAGCACGCGATGAGCATGCCTGTCCTCGCGAACTCCGCCTGGCGGCTCCGGGGGAGCGTTGAGCTCCGTCCGGAGCCGTTCGGCGCTCTCGCGTACGACTTCGCCACCCGCCGGCTGACCTTCCTGAAGACCCCTCAGCTGGTGGACGTCGTCCGCGGGCTGGCCGAGGCCCCCGACGCCGCCGCCGCGATCACTGCGGCCGGCGTCCCCGATGAACAGGCACCCGCCTACCTGGCAGCGCTCGGCAACCTGGCCGAGGGCGGACTGATCGAGGAGAGAGCAGCATGACCCTCGCCCCGGAACGGATTCCCGCACCCGCTCGATCGCGTGGTGTGCCCGCGCAGAACCGGCTGGTCGACCAGTTCGAACTGGGCCTGGACGCCCCGATCTGCCTGACCTGGGAGCTCACCTACGCCTGCAACCTGGCCTGTGTGCACTGCCTGAGCAGTTCCGGACGGCGCGACCCGCGCGAGCTGAGCACCGAGGAGTGCAAGGCGCTGATCGACGAGTTCCAGCGCATGCAGATCTTCTACGTCAACATCGGTGGCGGCGAGCCCACGGTGCGCTCGGACTTCTGGGAGCTGCTCGACTACGCGGTCGAGCACAACGTCGGAGTCAAGTTCTCCACCAACGGGTTCCGGATCAACGCCGAGCGCGCCGAGCGCCTGGCCGCGACCGACTACGTCGACGTGCAGATCTCCTTGGACGGCGCCACCGCCGACGTGAACGACCCGATCCGCGGGCAGGGCACCTACGACGCCGCGATGCGGGCGATGGCCAACCTGCAGGCCGCCGGCATGAAGGACTTCAAGCTCTCGGTGGTGTGCACCCGGCACAACATCGGCCAGCTCGACGAGTTCAAGGCGATCGCCGACCGCTACGGCGCCCAGTTGCGGCTGACCCGGCTGCGTCCCTCGGGCAGGGGCGCCGATGTCTGGGGCGAGCTGCACCCGTTCCCCGAGCAGCAGCGCGAGCTGTACGACTGGCTGGTCGCCAACGGCGAGAAGGTGCTCACCGGCGACTCGTTCTTCCACCTCGCAGCCTTCGGCGACGCCCTGCCGGGGCTGAACCTGTGCGGCGCCGGCCGGGTGGTCTGCCTGGTCGACCCGATCGGTGACGTGTACGCCTGCCCGTTCGCGATCCATGACCGGTTCAAGGCCGGGAACATCAGGGCGCCGGGCGGTTTCGACGAGGTCTGGAAGCACTCGGACCTGTTCCTCGACCTGCGCAACCCGCAGACCGGTGGTGCCTGCACCAAGTGCTCGGCGTTCGACGCCTGCCGGGGCGGCTGCATGGCCGCCAAGTTCTTCACCGGGCTGCCGCTGGACGGCCCCGACCCGGAGTGCGTGAAGGGCAACGCCGAGCAGGCCCTGCTGACCATCGACTCCTCGGCGAAACCCGCTCAGGGACAGGACCATTCGCACAAGGGCCCGGTGCGCAACCAGCCGATCCCGCTGACCCTGATGCGTCGCCGCAACGACGACCGCAACGACGGCAGGCCCGCGCCGGCCCGCAAACCCGCGAGCATGTGCGACGAGTCGCCGCTCGCGACACCGGGGCTGGAGAGCTCGGAACCAGCGATGGGCGCAGCGCAACTGCGCAGCAGTTGAGGCGGTCGTGCAGGGTAGGGGCCCGGGCGGCGCGGCGAACCCGTCCTCGGTGCGGGCACCGTCCCTCGCCGGGCAGCGCTGGACCGTGCTGGAGGGGCGCCGTCCGCTGTTGCTGGTGCCGACCGGTTCGATCGAGCAGCACGGCCCGCACCTGCCGCTCGGCACTGACTCGATGATCGCCACCGCGGCCTGTTCCGCGGTGGCGGGCGAGATGGTCGCCGCGGGGGAGGACGTGCTGGTGGCGCCGGCGCTGAGCTACGGCGCCTCCGGTGAGCACGAGGGCTTCCCGGGCACGATCTCGATCGGCCATGAGGCGCTGTCGCACCTGATGATCGAGTTCGGCCGGTCCGCCTGCCGATGGGCCGGCGGCGTCGTTTTCGTCAACGGGCACGGCGGCAACATCGCCGCTCTCAAGGACGCGGTTCGGCAACTGCGCTACGAGGGGCGCGCGGTGGCCTGGTCGACCTGTGCGGTGCCCGGCGCCGACGCCCATGCCGGGCGCACCGAGACGTCCCTGTTGCGCTATCTGGCCCCTTGGTCCGGACGCTTCGACCTGCGCGAGGCGGGGGTGGTCGACCCGTTGCCCGACCTGATGCCTCGCCTACGCGCAGAAGGGGTTCGGGCGATCTCACCGAACGGCGTGCTCGGCGATCCGACCGACTCCTCGGCCGAGGAGGGCCAGAGCATCTGGCGCGGTGTCGTCGATCGGCTGCGCCAGGAACTCGCCGAGATCGACGTCGACGACGACGGCCGGCTGCGGCTGCCCACCGCCGCCGCGACCGGTCCCGGATTCAAACCATGACCGGCGTGATCATGCAGAACCGCACACCCCACCCGGGCGTGATCATGCAGAACTGCAGGCGCCGTGCGACTCGGTGAGGGCCGCGCCACGATCGCCGGGCCGCTGACCACCAGGCTCGCCGAGGGCACCGTGGTGCGCCTGGTCGACGACGCCAAGGTCTGCGACGGCGGACGCACCCTCTCGGGTGCCGGACGGGTGCTGTTCCTCTCGGCGGTGGCCGGTGCGGTGCTCGCGGACGACGCGGGTGACGGGCGGACCGTCGTGGTGCGCGACCGGCTCACCGCCGATCTGGCCGGGTTGTTGCTGGACCGGGGTCTCGGGCGTCTGTCGGTGGGTACCGATCCGGTGGTTCCCGACGCGAAC
>DAIOVT010000113.1:0-9996 GCA_036758885.1 Kineosporiaceae bacterium | reverse complement strand
GTACCTGGCCCGAAAATGGTCCTCGCCGCTGATCCCCGGCGCACCGCAGGACCTCACCCCGACCCCCGGCGACGGCAGCGTCAACGTCACCTGGAACCCACCGGCCTCGGACGGCGGCTCCCCCCTGACCGGCTACCGGATCACCTTGCAGCAGAAGGGATCCACCGACCCCGCCCGGACCTGCACCACCGGACCCTCGGGCAACAGCTGCCAGTTCACCGGACTCACCAACGGCCTCGAGTACGTCGTCACGGCCGTGGCGGTCAACGCCGTCGGCACCGGCCTGCCGGCCACCGACAGCACCTTCCCCTATCCCGCGGCGATCATGAGCACCGAGGCGATGGCGGTCTGGCTGGACGCCCTGCGTCCGTCGTCCATGCTCCACAGCAGCGCCTGCACCGGCGCGCCGGCCACCGCGGGGCAGAGCGTCGGCTGCTGGCGCAACGGCGGCTACCTGACCCCGGACGCCGTCCCGGACGGGCCGCCCGACGGGCCCGACCTGGTCGCCGGCGCCGTCAACGGACGACCCGGTCTGCGCTTCGACCGCACCGATCCCGACCAGTTGCAGCTCACCTGCACCGGAGTCTGCGCCGTCTGGCTCGACGACCGCACCGTGATCGCGGTCGCCACCGGCCGGACGACGACCGACCTCGACACCAACCGCACCGGCACCGTGGCCGGCTGGTACGGGTATCACACCGGTCTGTACCTCAGCGGTCTGCCGAACGTCGACTCCGCCTATGCGATCGGCTTCAACACGGCGCCCACCCGCTCGCACGTGAACGCCCCGATGCCGTACGACACCCCGGCGGTGCTGACCGGATCGTTCCGCACCGCGGCCGGCGAACCGGGGGGTGTGCTCGACGTCGGGGTCGCCGTCGACGGGCGCCCCACGGAGTTCTCGCCGACCCCGCTGCCCGGGCCGTGGCTGCCCTCGCCGGACACGCTCCGGATCGGCTCGATGTCCTCCGCCGTCGACGACTGGTCGAACCCCCTGGACGGCGACATCGGCGAGATCATCGTGATCAACCGGTCGCTGACCGAGCCGGAACGCCGCACCGTCGAGGAGTACCTGGCCCGCAAGTGGGGCATCGACCTGGCCCCGGGCCCGCCGCAGGACGTCACGATCGCCCCCGGCACCGACCAGGCCACGGTCTCGTGGACGGCGCCCCCGGCGGACGGCGGGCCCGCCGTCAGCTCGTACACGGCCACCGCATCCCCGGGCGGCGGTAGCTGCAGCAGTGCTGGGACCTCTTGCGTGATAACGGGTTTGCGAGCCGGCGGCAGCTACGCCGTCACCGTCACCGCGACCAACCCGATCGGTACCGGCCCCGCCTCGGCGATCGCGGCGAGCACCCTGCCGGCGCGTGGTGGACTGACCTTCGCCGGTGACAACTCGGCCGCTCTGGCCGGCACCGCGAAGAACCTGTTCTACCCGGTGACCTCCACCGCCACCGACTGGGTACAGCTGAGCGCCGCCTACGCCTCGGCATGCGGTCTCAGGGCCGACCGCTCGCTGTGGTGCTGGGGCTGGAACAGCGGCGGGCAGCTGGGGCTCGGCGACACCACCGACCGGACCGTCCCCGAACGGGTCGGTGCCGACACCTGGGACCAGGTGTCGCTGAGCGGCAGTACCGGCTGCGGCGTGACCCGGGGCGAGCTGTGGTGCTGGGGTTCCAACGCCGACGGCCAACTCGGCATGGGCGACACCACCCAGCGGCTGACCCCGACCCGTCTCGGTTCGCAGAACGACTGGAGGCAGGTCTCCACCGGCTCGATGCACACCTGTGCGATCAAGGCCGACGACTCGCTGTGGTGCTGGGGCGATTCCCAGTACGGCAAGACCGGGCTGGGCAACCAGCTCGACCGCAACGTGCCGGTGCGGGTGGGCAGCAGCTCCTGGCGCACGGTCAACGCGATGTCGCACAGCACCTGCGGCATCCGCACCGACAACACGCTGTGGTGCTGGGGCTGGAACATCTACGGCCAGCTCGGTGTCGGCATCGGCGAGGGCAATCAGCTGCTGCCGCGGCAGGTGGGCACCGACGGCGACTGGTCGACGGTCGCACTCGGCCCCGAGAACGGTTGCGGGGTGCGCACCGACGGGACGCTCTGGTGCTGGGGACGCAACGCCTTCGGCATGGTCGGCGTCGGCGACACCACCACCCGGGACACCCCGGTGCAGGTGGGCACCGAGACCACCTGGGTACGCGCCGATCCGGCCGGCACGGCGCACACCTGCGGGGTGCGCAGCGACGGATCGCTGTGGTGCTGGGGCCTGAACCACGACGGTCAGCTGAACACCGGCGACTACGTGAACTCGACCGTGCCGGTGCGCACCGGCAAGCACATCTGGTCGACCGTCGGGGTGATGGCCTTCGGGGCCTGCGCCATCGACACCGGCGGCCGCATGTGGTGCGGCGGCAGCGACGGCCTGGGCCGCGACCTCGCCGCGCCGCTCAGCTCGCCCTTCGAGCTGAACGCCCAGCGCAGTTGGACGGCGCTCGCCGCGGGCTCGCGGCACGTCTGTGGCACCGCGACCGGCGGTGAGCAATGGTGTTGGGGGCAGAACGCCGGCTACCAGGTCGGTGACGGGACGACGACCGATCGCAGCACCCCGCAACAGATCGGCGCCGTCACCACCTGGGCGCAGCGCACCGGCGGTGCCGCGCACTCGTGCGCCGTCCGCACCGACGAGTCGCTGTGGTGTTGGGGCACAGGCGGTTCCGGACAGCTGGGCCTCGGCGACACGACCACCCGCACCGCTCCCGTCCGGGTCGCCACCGCGAGCGCCTGGCGCCGGATCGCGGCCGGCAGCACCGGCTCGCACACCTGCGGGATCGGTGCCGACGAGTCGCTGTGGTGTTGGGGCGCAGGCAGTTCCGGGCAGCTCGGTACCGGCGACAGCGCCGACCGCACCGCTCCGGTGCAGGTCGGCGCGGCCCGGTACCGGTCGGTGGCGCCGGGCGGCACGCACACCTGCGCGGTGCGCACCGACTCGACGCTGTGGTGCTGGGGCTCGGGGGCGAACGGCCGGCTCGGGTTGGGTGATGACTCCGATCGCAACGTCCCGGCCCAGGTGGGCACCGACGCCGACTGGCTCACCCTGGCGGGCGGGGCCGACTCGACCTGCGCGACCCGGGCCGGTGGTTCGCTGTGGTGCTGGGGCTCTGGTGCGAACGGCCGGCTCGGGCTGGGCGACACCGCCGACCGGCTCATCCCCACCCGGGTCGGCCTCGCCCAGGACTGGATCGGGGTGAGTGTGGGCGCCTCGCACGCCTGCGCCTGGCGGCAGGACCTCTCGGCTTGGTGCTGGGGCGCCAACGAGAGCGGGCAGGTCGGGGACTCGACCACCACCGAACGCACCGAACCGGTGCAGATCGGCAGCGGCTGGCAACAACTGGTCGCGGCCGACCGGTACACCCTCGGCCTGCGCTGAGCCGTTCTCGCCCGGGCGCGTCCCCCCGTCCGGGTGCACCGGGTTCAAGATCACGCCCGTGCTGCCGACCAGACCGTCAGGGGAAGGAGACCGACGGGGTGGGCAGACACCAGGCAACGACCCGGGCAACGCCCCGGGCGGGAGCCCGGGCGAGAATCCGGGTGCCGGGCCCGGGGCACTGGCGCACCGGTGCCGGACTCGGGCTGCTGGGCTTCCTGCTGCTCGCGCTGGCCGCCGTCGGCGCCGGTTTCACCGCGCAGACCACCACCGCGGGGGCGATCGCCGGCGCCGATCTGGATCACTACGTTCCGGTCTCGGTGACGGCGTCCCGGGCCTCGCCGACCGAGTGCTCGCTGACCTGGACGGCGGCCCCGGGCACCCCGGCGGGGATCAGGTACGACGTCTTCGACGCCGGCGGCGCGGCCCTGGCCTCCGGGGTCAGCGGCAGCACGGCCACCGTCACCACCGGACCGGCGGCGACCGGGCTCACCGTTGGCGCCCGATCGGGTCAGTGGACATCGGCCGATCGCACCGCGGCGAACCCCGACTGCCCGGCGGTCACCCTGTCGGCCCCGACGGCGCTGGTCGCCACCCCGGGTGAGTCCCGGATCACCGTGACCTGGGCACCCCCGCTGCAGGACGGCGGCTCGTCCATCACCGGATACATGGTCTCCGTGGTGCCCGAGGACACCGATCTGCCCGGACAGAACTGTCTCGCCCAGCCCGATCCCCGTACCTGCACCTTCCCCGGCCTGACCAACGGCGAGCACTACACGGTCTCGGTGTACGCCATCACCGACGACGGCGTCGGGCCCTCGACCAGCACCGTGGCCGTGCCCTATCCCGCCGACCTGATGTCCCCCGCCGCCACCCCGATCTGGCTCGACGCCCAATCGCCGAACACCCTCTCCCCCACCCCCGACTGCACCGGCGGCACCGACACCCCACCCACCGGCGGCACCCGGCTGCGCTGCTGGAAGAACCAGGGCTCGATCGGCGGCAACGCCACCGCCGCCGCACCCGGCAACGCCGCCGCCTACACCACCACCGCCATCAACGGACACCCCGCACTCCGCTTCGACCGCACCCGCCCCGACGGCTATGCCATCACCGGAACCGGCATCGGCGCCGTCGGATCCGCCGACCGCACCATCCTCGCCGTCGCCCGTGGACGCAGCGTGGCCGACACCGGCACCAACGCCACGGCGGCGGTACTGATGTGGCCGGGCGGGCACAGCGGCATGCATCTCTTCGGCACCACCACCGGCATCGACGGTGTCACCGCGGTCGGCTACAACTCCTCCGGAACCCTGGTGCAGGTCTCGCAACCGTTGGGCAACAACGCCGTTGCGGTCTTGACCGGCACCTACCGGGGCGGCGACGGCTCGGTGCGCTCGGCGATCGCGGTCGACGGCGGCACGGCCGAGCAGTCGGTGCTGGCCGGAACCTGGCGCAGCTATCCCGACCAGGTGCGGATCGGGTCGATGTACGACACCGCCCAGGACTTCTACGTACCGCTGGACGGCGACATCGGCGAGATCATCGTGATCAACCGGGCGCTCGACGGCGACGAGCGCCGCCGGGTCGAGGAGTACCTGGCCCGAAAATGGTCCTCGCCGCTGATCCCCGGCGCACCGCAGGACCTCACCCCGACCCCCGGCGACGGCAGCGTCAACGTCACCTGGAACCCACCGGCCTCGGACGGCGGCTCCCCCCTGACCGGCTACCGGATCACCTTGCAGCAGAAGGGATCCACCGACCCCGCCCGGACCTGCACCACCGGACCCTCGGGCAACAGCTGCCAGTTCACCGGACTCACCAACGGCCTCGAGTACGTCGTCACGGCCGTGGCGGTCAACGCCGTCGGCACCGGCCTGCCGGCCACCGACAGCACCTTCCCCTATCCCGCGGCGATCATGAGCACCGAGGCGATGGCGGTCTGGCTGGACGCCCTGCGTCCGTCGTCCATGCTCCACAGCAGCGCCTGCACCGGCGCGCCGGCCACCGCGGGGCAGAGCGTCGGCTGCTGGCGCAACGGCGGCTACCTGACCCCGGACGCCGTCCCGGACGGGCCGCCCGACGGGCCCGACCTGGTCGCCGGCGCCGTCAACGGACGACCCGGTCTGCGCTTCGACCGCACCGATCCCGACCAGTTGCAGCTCACCTGCACCGGAGTCTGCGCCGTCTGGCTCGACGACCGCACCGTGATCGCGGTCGCCACCGGCCGGACGACGACCGACCTCGACACCAACCGCACCGGCACCGTGGCCGGCTGGTACGGGTATCACACCGGTCTGTACCTCAGCGGTCTGCCGAACGTCGACTCCGCCTATGCGATCGGCTTCAACACGGCGCCCACCCGCTCGCACGTGAACGCCCCGATGCCGTACGACACCCCGGCGGTGCTGACCGGATCGTTCCGCACCGCGGCCGGCGAACCGGGGGGTGTGCTCGACGTCGGGGTCGCCGTCGACGGGCGCCCCACGGAGTTCTCGCCGACCCCGCTGCCCGGGCCGTGGCTGCCCTCGCCGGACACGCTCCGGATCGGCTCGATGTCCTCCGCCGTCGACGACTGGTCGAACCCCCTGGACGGCGACATCGGCGAGATCATCGTGATCAACCGGTCGCTGACCGAGCCGGAACGCCGCACCGTCGAGGAGTACCTGGCCCGCAAGTGGGGCATCGACCTGGCCCCGGGCCCGCCGCAGGACGTCACGATCGCCCCCGGCACCGACCAGGCCACGGTCTCGTGGACGGCGCCCCCGGCGGACGGCGGGCCCGCCGTCAGCTCGTACACGGCCACCGCATCCCCGGGCGGCGGTAGCTGCAGCAGTGCTGGGACCTCTTGCGTGATAACGGGTTTGCGAGCCGGCGGCAGCTACGCCGTCACCGTCACCGCGACCAACCCGATCGGTACCGGCCCCGCCTCGGCGATCGCGGCGAGCACCCTGCCGGCGCGTGGTGGACTGACCTTCGCCGGTGACAACTCGGCCGCTCTGGCCGGCACCGCGAAGAACCTGTTCTACCCGGTGACCTCCACCGCCACCGACTGGGTACAGCTGAGCGCCGCCTACGCCTCGGCATGCGGTCTCAGGGCCGACCGCTCGCTGTGGTGCTGGGGCTGGAACAGCGGCGGGCAGCTGGGGCTCGGCGACACCACCGACCGGACCGTCCCCGAACGGGTCGGTGCCGACACCTGGGACCAGGTGTCGCTGAGCGGCAGTACCGGCTGCGGCGTGACCCGGGGCGAGCTGTGGTGCTGGGGTTCCAACGCCGACGGCCAACTCGGCATGGGCGACACCACCCAGCGGCTGACCCCGACCCGTCTCGGTTCGCAGAACGACTGGAGGCAGGTCTCCACCGGCTCGATGCACACCTGTGCGATCAAGGCCGACGACTCGCTGTGGTGCTGGGGCGATTCCCAGTACGGCAAGACCGGGCTGGGCAACCAGCTCGACCGCAACGTGCCGGTGCGGGTGGGCAGCAGCTCCTGGCGCACGGTCAACGCGATGTCGCACAGCACCTGCGGCATCCGCACCGACAACACGCTGTGGTGCTGGGGCTGGAACATCTACGGCCAGCTCGGTGTCGGCATCGGCGAGGGCAATCAGCTGCTGCCGCGGCAGGTGGGCACCGACGGCGACTGGTCGACGGTCGCACTCGGCCCCGAGAACGGTTGCGGGGTGCGCACCGACGGGACGCTCTGGTGCTGGGGACGCAACGCCTTCGGCATGGTCGGCGTCGGCGACACCACCACCCGGGACACCCCGGTGCAGGTGGGCACCGAGACCACCTGGGTACGCGCCGATCCGGCCGGCACGGCGCACACCTGCGGGGTGCGCAGCGACGGATCGCTGTGGTGCTGGGGCCTGAACCACGACGGTCAGCTGAACACCGGCGACTACGTGAACTCGACCGTGCCGGTGCGCACCGGCAAGCACATCTGGTCGACCGTCGGGGTGATGGCCTTCGGGGCCTGCGCCATCGACACCGGCGGCCGCATGTGGTGCGGCGGCAGCGACGGCCTGGGCCGCGACCTCGCCGCGCCGCTCAGCTCGCCCTTCGAGCTGAACGCCCAGCGCAGTTGGACGGCGCTCGCCGCGGGCTCGCGGCACGTCTGTGGCACCGCGACCGGCGGTGAGCAATGGTGTTGGGGGCAGAACGCCGGCTACCAGGTCGGTGACGGGACGACGACCGATCGCAGCACCCCGCAACAGATCGGCGCCGTCACCACCTGGGCGCAGCGCACCGGCGGTGCCGCGCACTCGTGCGCCGTCCGCACCGACGAGTCGCTGTGGTGTTGGGGCACAGGCGGTTCCGGACAGCTGGGCCTCGGCGACACGACCACCCGCACCGCTCCCGTCCGGGTCGCCACCGCGAGCGCCTGGCGCCGGATCGCGGCCGGCAGCACCGGCTCGCACACCTGCGGGATCGGTGCCGACGAGTCGCTGTGGTGTTGGGGCGCAGGCAGTTCCGGGCAGCTCGGTACCGGCGACAGCGCCGACCGCACCGCTCCGGTGCAGGTCGGCGCGGCCCGGTACCGGTCGGTGGCGCCGGGCGGCACGCACACCTGCGCGGTGCGCACCGACTCGACGCTGTGGTGCTGGGGCTCGGGGGCGAACGGCCGGCTCGGGTTGGGTGATGACTCCGATCGCAACGTCCCGGCCCAGGTGGGCACCGACGCCGACTGGCTCACCCTGGCGGGCGGGGCCGACTCGACCTGCGCGACCCGGGCCGGTGGTTCGCTGTGGTGCTGGGGCTCTGGTGCGAACGGCCGGCTCGGGCTGGGCGACACCGCCGACCGGCTCATCCCCACCCGGGTCGGCCTCGCCCAGGACTGGATCGGGGTGAGTGTGGGCGCCTCGCACGCCTGCGCCTGGCGGCAGGACCTCTCGGCTTGGTGCTGGGGCGCCAACGAGAGCGGGCAGGTCGGGGACTCGACCACCACCGAACGCACCGAACCGGTGCAGATCGGCAGCGGCTGGCAACAACTGGTCGCGGCCGACCGGTACACCCTCGGCCTGCGCTGAGCCGTTCTCGCCCGGGCGCGTCCCCCCGTCCGGGTGCACCGGGTTCAAGATCACGCCCGTGCTGCCGACCAGACCGTCAGGGGAAGGAGACCGACGGGGTGGGCAGACACCAGGCAACGACCCGGGCAACGCCCCGGGCGGGAGCCCGGGCGAGAATCCGGGTGCCGGGCCCGGGGCACTGGCGCACCGGTGCCGGACTCGGGCTGCTGGGCTTCCTGCTGCTCGCGCTGGCCGCCGTCGGCGCCGGTTTCACCGCGCAGACCACCACCGCGGGGGCGATCGCCGGCGCCGATCTGGATCACTACGTTCCGGTCTCGGTGACGGCGTCCCGGGCCTCGCCGACCGAGTGCTCGCTGACCTGGACGGCGGCCCCGGGCACCCCGGCGGGGATCAGGTACGACGTCTTCGACGCCGGCGGCGCGGCCCTGGCCTCCGGGGTCAGCGGCAGCACGGCCACCGTCACCACCGGACCGGCGGCGACCGGGCTCACCGTTGGCGCCCGATCGGGTCAGTGGACATCGGCCGATCGCACCGCGGCGAACCCCGACTGCCCGGCGGTCACCCTGTCGGCCCCGACGGCGCTGGTCGCCACCCCGGGTGAGTCCCGGATCACCGTGACCTGGGCACCCCCGCTGCAGGACGGCGGCTCGTCCATCACCGGATACATGGTCTCCGTGGTGCCCGAGGACACCGATCTGCCCGGACAGAACTGTCTCGCCCAGCCCGATCCCCGTACCTGCACCTTCCCCGGCCTGACCAACGGCGAGCACTACACGGTCTCGGTGTACGCCATCACCGACGACGGCGTCGGGCCCTCGACCAGCACCGTGGCCGTGCCCTATCCCGCCGACCTGATGTCCCCCGCCGCCACCCCGATCTGGCTCGACGCCCAATCGCCGAACACCCTCTCCCCCACCCCCGACTGCACCGGCGGCACCGACACCCCACCCACCGGCGGCACCCGGCTGCGCTGCTGGAAGAACCAGGGCTCGATCGGCGGCAACGCCACCGCCGCCGCACCCGGCAACGCCGCCGCCTACACCACCACCGCCATCAACGGACACCCCGCACTCCGCTTCGACCGCACCCGCCCCGACGGCTATGCCATCACCGGAACCGGCATCGGCGCCGCCGGATCCGCCGACCGCACCATGTTCGCCGTGGCCAAGGCGCACAGCGTCGTCGACGGTTCGACGAACGCGACCGCGGCGATCGCCATGTGGCCGGGGGCGCACACCGGCATGCACTTCTTCGGCACCCCCAGCAGCATCGACGGCGTCACCTCGGTGGCCTACAACTCCACCGGCACCCTGGTGCAGGTCTCGGCCGGCGCGCAGGCCGACCGGACGACGATCGTCACCGCCCGGCAGTTCGGCACCTCCGGCTCGGTGTTCGCCGAGGCGGCGGTCGACGGATCGGTGGCCGCGCGGTCGTCGACGGCGGGTTCGCTGCGCAGCTATCCCGATCTGCTCCGGATCGGGTCGATGTACGACACCGCCCAGGACTTCTACGTACCGCTGGACGGCG
>DAIOVT010000112.1:0-10037 GCA_036758885.1 Kineosporiaceae bacterium | reverse complement strand
GGCAAGGTGGCCGTCGTGGCCGTTGGCGGCAACGCCCTGACCCGCTCCGGGGAACAGGGCACGGCGGCCCAGATCGAGGCGAACGCCGAGGCGATGGCCGCGGCGATCTGCGAGCTGCTGGACTCCGGACGGCGGGTCGTCATCGTGCACGGCAACGGTCCCCAGGTGGGCAACCTGGCCATTCAGCACGAATCCGGGGTCGACATGGTGCCCGCCCAGCCCCTGTACTCGCTGAACGCCATGTCACAGGGCCAGCTCGGCAGCGCCCTGACCCGGGCGCTGGACGCCCGGCGCGGAGCCGGGGCCGCGGTCGCCGTCGTCTCGCACATGATGGTCGACCTCGACGACCCGGCCTTCCGCGACCCGACCAAACCGATCGGCCCCTTCTTCGCCGCCGACCAGGTGGAGGCGCTGCAGCGCCGACGCGGGTGGGTGATGGCCGAGGACTCCGGCCGCGGTCACCGCAGGGTGGTGCCTTCCCCCGTGCCGCAGGACTTCCTGGAGCTCGACGCGGTGCGGGTACTGCTCGCCGCGGGCAAGGTGGTGCTCGCCGCCGGCGGCGGCGGGGTCGGCGTGCACCAGGTCGACGGACGCTTCGCCGGGGTGGACGTGGTGATCGACAAGGACGCCGCGGCCGCCGCCCTGGCGAGCGCCCTGCAGGCCGAGGCGCTGATCATGCTGACCGGGGTGGACGCGGTGGCGATCGACTTCGGTACGCCCGCGCAGCGCGTCGTCCACGAGATGTCGGTCGCCGAGGCGCGGCGGCACCTGGCCGACGGCCAGTTCCCGCCCGGCAGTATGGGCCCGAAGATGACCGCCGCGATCGATTTCGTGACCCGCAGCGGTGGCACGGCGGTGATCGCCTCACCGGCGTTGCTCACCCGGGCGCTGCGGTCGGGCGCCGCCGCCGGTACCAGGATCGTGACGAAGGTGATGAGCCCGGCATGAACAGCCTCTCCGAGACCGTCACCGCGACAACGGCTTCCGGCAGCACGGGCGATCCGGCGACCCAGGATCCGGGCGAGAGCGGACGGGCGCTGCGGGTGGTCCGCGACACCTACACCGACTCGCTGCTGCTGCTGGTGGTCACCTCGGTGATGACCGGGTCGCCGGGGGTCGGCTGGGCCGGGGCGGTGATGGGTACCCCGGCCGGCCGGGAGAACCTGCGCGAGCAGGGCTTCGAGCCGGACGCGGTCGGTGCCAACGACCTGGTGCTCGCCGTCCGGGCACGATCGGCCGCCGATGCGCAGGCCGCCCTGGACGCCGGGGACACCGCCCTGACCCAGGCCAGTTCCGCCGCCGGGACCACCGCCGGCGCCGCCGCCGGACCGGCACCGCGCAGCATGGCGGCCGCGGTGCGCACCGCCGGGCCGTGCAACGTCGCGATCATCTCGGTGCCCGGCGCCTATGCGGCGCTGGAGGCCCATCACGCCCTGACCGCGGGTCTGCACGTGCTGCTGTTCAGCGACAACGTGCCGCTCGAGGAGGAACGCGAGCTGAAGCGCCGGGCCGTCGAGCTGGGTCTGCTGGTGATGGGGCCGGGCGCGGGAACAGCGGTGGTCGCCGGCACCGGGCTCGGGTTCGCCAACGCCGTCCGGCGAGGCCCGGTCGGGGTGGTCGCCGCGGCCGGCACCGGCGCCCAGGAGGTGTCGGCCCTGCTGGACCGCTGGGGGGTCGGCGTCTCGCACGTGATCGGGGTGGGCGGCCGGGATCTCTCCGAGGACGTCGGCGGGCTGATGGCGATCTCCGCCGCCCGGGCGCTGGCCGCCGACCCGCAGACCGAGGCGATCCTGCTGGTCTCCAAGCCGCCGGCGCCGTCCGTGGCCGCGCAGGTGCTCGCCGCCTGCGGCGAGACCCCCACGGTGGCAACGTTTCTCGGTCTTTCCGAGATCGCCGGCTCGCCGTCCGCGCAGTTGGCCCGGACCCTGGAGGACGGCGCCCGCCGGGTCGCCGGACTCGTCGGTCACCGCACCCCCGAGCACACCGCCGATCTGGCCGAGCAGGTGCGCGCCGCGATCCGGCGACTCGATGCCGGACCCGGCGCCGGGGCGGGCCTGGTGCGTGGCTACTACTCCGGTGGGACGCTCTGCTACGAGGCGCAGCTGATCATCTCGGAACTGCTCGGCGCCGTGCACTCGAACGAGCCGCTGGTCGCGGCCAACACCGTTCCGGCTCAACCGGATGCGCACGTGCTGCTCGACCTGGGGGCCGAGGAGTACACCGACGGCCGCCCGCACCCGATGATCGACCCCACGCTGCGCATCGACATGATGCGCCGCGAGGCCCGGGCCCCCGGTGTCGCCGTCGTGCTGATCGACGTCGTCCTCGGTTTCGGCGCGCACGATGATCCCGCCGGGCAGCTCGCCGGGGTGTGCGCCGAGATCATGGCGGACGGCGGCCCCCAGGTGATCGCCTACGTGCTCGGCTCGGCGAACGACCCGCAGGACTACCCGGCCCAGGTGGCGACGCTTCGCGCGGCCGGTGCCCTGGTCACCGAGACCGCGGCGGACGCCGCCCGCGCCGCCGCCGCGATCGCCGGACGGCGCCTGGAATGGCTGCAGTCATGACCACCGCCGGCCCCCCGGTCGCCCTGGTCACCTACAGCACCCGGCCCCGCGGCGGGGTGGCGCACACCCTGGCCCTGGGTGAGGCGCTGCACCGGCTCGGGCATCCGGTGCTGATCGTCGGCCTGGGCGATCCGGAGGCAGGCTTCTTCCGCGAGGTGGGCGCGCCCACGCTGATCGCGCCTGCGCCGCAGCAGATCTCACCGGCCGCCGGGCAGACCGCGCTGGAGGCGAAGGTCGACGCCTGTATCGACACCCTGCAGCACGCCCTGGCCGAGGTGGGCACCGAGTACCCGATCCTGCACACCCAGGACTGCATCTCGGCCCGGGCCGCGGCCCGGGTCCGCGACGGGGCAACCGGCGCCGGTGCCGGCATCCGTGCCGGGGTGAGCGTGCTGCGCACGGTGCACCATGTCGACGACTTCGACACCGCGAAACTGATGGACTGTCAGCGCCGGGCGATCCTGGAACCCGATCGGGTACTGGTGGTCTCCCGGCAGTGGCAGCGGATCCTGGCCGACGAGTACGGCGTGTTCGCGGACCGGGTGAGCAACGGCGTCGACGTCGACCGGTACACCGCCGCCGACCCCGCACTGGTGGCCTCGTTGCGGGCCCGGGTGGCAGTCGCCGACCGGGGTGGCGCGGACGGACGACGCGAGCTGATTCTCGGCGTCGGCGGCATCGAACCGCGCAAGGGCACTGATCATCTGGTCGCCGCGCTGGGTCTGCTCAAGCGCACCCGCGCCGAGCCCCCGGTGCTGGCGATCATCGGCGGACACTCCTTCCAGGACCACCGCTGGTATCGCGAGCAGGTGCTGGAATCGCTTGCCTCCCATGACATCGAGCTCGGCCGCGACCTGGTCGAGCTCGGGCCGGTACCCGAGTCGGAGATGGCCGCCTGGTACGCCGCGGCCGACGTGCTGGCCTTCCCCTCGGTCAAGGAGGGCTTCGGGCTGGCCGCCCTCGAGGCGATGTGTGCCGGTACCCCGGTGGTCACCAGTGACCTGCCGGTGTTCCGGGAGTGGATCGACGACGAGGCGCTGCTGGTCGAGGTCGGCGACGTACCCGCGCTCGGCGCGGCGCTGGCCTCGGTACTGGACGACGAACCGTTGCGGCACAAGCTGATCCACGCCGGACGGCGCCTGGCCGCGCGGTACACCTGGGAGTCGACGGCGCGAGCCCATCAGGAGCTCTACCGGCAGGTGCCGGTGGGGGCGGGGTCGGCCCCGGCGAGGTAGCCGCGCGACGGCGACCATCGCCGCTGTTCAGAAACACTGTTCAGAACCCTGTCAGAGGTGCCCGAGAGGTGCCGGCGCCCTGCCGATCGGGGCCGGGCTGCCCGTCCCCTGCCTGTGCTCGGCGATCGCCAGGGCGACCAGGCCGGCACCGAGGACGACGCCGTGCAGCATCCGCCCGGGCGCAGGCAGGAAGAACTGCGGCAGGTAGGTGACCAGACCGAGCCCGACCGCGGCCGAGGACCAGCGGGCGAGAGGGGCGCCGTCCCGGGCCTGCCTGAAGATCTGCACCCCGACGGCGCCGAGCAGCACCAGACCGACGGCGAAGAGTGCCAGTGAGAGGCCGCCGTAGCGGAAGGCCTCGGCGGTCGCCGCGACCTCCGCGGCCTGACCGACGTGTTCGCCGACCGCATGCAGACCCAGGGCCTCGGCGCCGTAGTAGGGCAGCAGGAAACTCGCCGCCAGCCAGGCCAGCGGGCTGCGGGTGCGGGCGCTGCGGGCCAGCGCGATCGCCACGAATCCGGCCATGCCGAGCAGGTGCGAGAGCGGCCAGAGCATCGAGGCGAACTGGGCCGCGGTGTCACCGCCCGCGGCGGCGTAGGGCCGCAGGATCGGATAGGCGGCCAGGGCCGCGCCGGCAAACCCCAGGGCCAGGGGGGCCACCCGGCGCCCGGCGTCCGCCACCTTCGCCGATGTCGTGGTCATCGTTGCCGCCCCTGTCGCCGTCATCACTGCGTCCGTCATTCTGTCCACCCCTTGAGTGAGCACTGCTCTCTATTTCTGCGCCCAGACTGACATGGACGACGAACAGAAGCAAGAGCACTGCTCTCTCAAATGTGACTCGGCACGCACTTCTGCATGATCACGGGCTGGTTTCGGGATGAACGCTCAGCCGGTACCGGGGTACGGGCCGGCGGGAAGAGCCTTCCGGCGCGCCCGGCGCACGGCCCGGATACGCGCCCAGAGCGCGAGCAGACCGCCCAGCGAGAGCACCAGCGTGAGAGCGGCACCCATCGGGATCAGATATCCGGTGAGCACGTAGGCGAAGGGGGTGGCAACGCCTTGCAGCGCGCCGAAGGCGAACGGCAGGGCCGCGCCCAGCAGCGCGACCAGCAGCAGCGGGATCGACCGCCACCAGGTCCGCGAACCCTCGGCCGTCAGCCGCCGTGCCCACCGGCCGGACCGGGCGATCACCAGCAGCAGCACCAGCGCGGCGAGCACGGTGGTCACGAGCAGGCCGAGGTTCACCCATCGCAGCGGGTCGCTGAAGGTCGCGCCCGCGGGGTCGGCGGAGAGCAGCGCACCGACCAGTTGCGACGGGTCACCGACCGCGTTGCCGAGCACCACCGCACCCGCACCCGTGGCGGGCACGAAGGCACCGAAGCTGGTGAAGGTGGTCAGCGTGCCGCCGTGACCGATCCGTTGCGGCACACCGTCTTTCGCGGGTTCCACGCGCCAGCCCAGGGCGTAGCCGTCGGAACCGGTGACACCCTGGACCGGGGTGTGCAGCAGGTCGAGCGAGGCCTTGGTGAGCAGGCGGCCGCCACCGGGCGCCGTCCCGTCGCCGGTCTGGAAGACCATCCAGCGGGCCATGTCGGTGACGGTCGAGACCAGTCCGCCGTTGCCGGAGCAACCGCCGCGCATCTCCCGGACCGGCACCGGTCGGCCGGCGATCGTGATGAAGCCGCGGCTCAGCCCCGGCGCCGAGGCGTCACAGCGGTCGACCACAACGGTGTCGTTCATGCCCAGCGGACGCAGGATCTGCGCCTGCAGGTAGCTGTCGAACGACATGCCCGAGCTGATCTCGACGATCCGGGCGGCCAGGCTGTAGCCGGTGTTGGAGTACTCGAACCGCTGACCGGGCGCCGCCGCCAACCGGGTGCCGCGCAACGCCTCGACCGTCTGCGCGGGGCTGCCCGGCGGGTTCCACCGGTACTCGTCGTAGGTGCTCAGCGAGAGCCCCGAGGTGTGGTTCAGCAGTTGCCGCACCGTCATCTCCGCGGCCCGGGAGTCGTTCAGCCGCAGCTCCGGAAGCCGGTCGGCCACCCGATCGTCCAGGGTGAGCCGGCCGGCGTCCACCTGCTGCATCACCGCGGTCGCGGTGAACGCCTTGGACATCGAGGCGATCATGAACCGGGTGTCGCCGGTGACCGGATCGCCGTTACCGTCGCGGCCGGAGACGGCGACGACCACCTTCCCCTCCGCGGTGGTCGTCGCCGCAGCCACACCGGGCACCGGCATCGCCGCGCGGTACCGGTCGACCGCCCCCTGCACGACGCCGGGGTCGGCTGCCGCGGCCGCAGCCTGGGCGAGGGCGAGCAGTACCAGCAGAACGCCGGCCAGCGCCGCGGCGGCGATCGGGACCGGCCGGGCGAGCACGGTCCGGCCGATCCTGGGGGGCGAGGTGCGCGCCACGAGGTCTCCTCCTTCGAGCCGGCGGCGCGGCGGGTTCGCCTCGGGTGCCGCCTCTCGGAGGCTAGGCAGCACCGGACGGCGCCGGCATCGGGCGAGACCCCGAACCGATCCCCCATCCGCCGGGTCCCGACCCTGATCGGCCACCCGCCGGCGATACCGTGCGAAACCGGAGCGGTGCTCATCGAAGTGAGAACTGCTCCGTGACGCTGGTACAACCGCCACACCGGCGGTTGACTACCGCCGAGGCCGCTCGGGCCGCCGTCCGGGAGAAGAGAGCAGGCGTGGATCCGTCCGAACGCATGACACCGCGGCGGATCGCCCGCGCCCAGAACGTCGAGCGGATCAAGGAACTCGCGCTGGCCCAGCTCGCCGCTTCGTCGGCCAGCGAGCTCTCGCTGCGTTCGATCGCCCGCGAGCTGAACCTGGTCTCCAGCGCCATCTATCGCTACTTCGCCGGTCGCGACGAACTGATCACCGCGCTGATCCTGGACGGGTACGCCGACCTGGCCGACACCCTCGAAGCGGTCGCCGGACGGCGATCGCCACGGCGCATCTGGCTCGAGAGGTGTCATCGGCTGCGGGGCTGGGCACTCGACCAGCCGCACCGGTTCGCGCTGATCTACGGTTCGGCGATCCCCGGCTACCAGGCGCCGGGAGACCATCGAGCCGGCCGGCCGGGTGCTGCTCGCCTTCTGCGGGCCCGCCGTCGACGGCGCGCACGACGGCGCGCACGACGGCCGCGGGCGCCGGCTGAGCGGCGTCCCCCGGGGGCTGACCGGCCAACTCGCCACGATGCGAACGGGTTTGGGGCTCGAGCTGAGTGACCCGCAGGCGCTGAACGTGTGCGGCGCGTTCGCCCGGGTGATCGGGCTGCTCACCCTGGAGCTCAACGGGCACCTGGTCGGCAGCTTCGAGCCGGCCGACCAGCTGTTCACCGCGCTGGTCGAGCGGGAGGCCGATCTGCTCTGGCCCTGAACTCTGCTCTGGCCATGAACCGCCTCCCCGCCCCGGCGACCGGCGGCCACTACCCTGATCGCGTGAGTGAGTCCAGCGCCAACGGTGCCAGGGTCGCGGTCTACATCGACTTCGACAACGTCGTGATCTCCCGCTACGACCAGGTGCATTCGCACGCCCGCGATCCGTGGCGCAGCGACAACGCCCGGTACCACGCGGCCGACCCGAACAGCGACGACCCGATCGACGTGCGGTTGGCCCAGGCCCAGGTGGACGTCGGCGCGCTGCTCGACTACGCGGCGTCCTTCGGTCGGGTGGCGCTCTCCCGCGCCTACGCCGACTGGTCGATACCGGCGAATGCGGCGTACCGGCGGCAACTGGTCGACCGGGCCGTCGACCTCACCCAGTTGTTCCCGGTCAGCGGCACCAAGAACGGCGCCGACATCAGGCTCTCGGTCGATGCCATGGAAGACCTGATGAAGTACCCCGACATCACCCACGTGGTGCTGGTCGCCGGCGACAGCGACTACATCGCGCTCGCCCAGCGCTGCAAGAAGCTCGGCCGCTACATGATCGGGATCGGCGTCAGCGGTTCGACCAGCCGGGCCCTGATCGCGGCCTGCGACGAGTTCAGCGACTACGACGCGCTGCCCGGGGTGACACCGCCGGCGATCACCGCGACCTTCCTCGCCCCGCCCGAGCCGGCCGCCGCCGACCCCGTCCTGGAGCCGGTGTTCGAGTCGGCCCCCGACGAGGCCCCGGCCAAGAAGACCACCACTCGCAAGCGCGCGGCGTCCAAGACCGCGACGTCCGACAGTGCGGCGACCGACGGCACGGCGTCCGACGGCACGGCGACCGGCAGTGCGGCGACCGGCAGCGCAGCCAAGACCACCGCAGCGAGGAAGACCACGACCCGGAAGACCACCGCCAAGCGCACGGCGCCGGCCGAGCCGGATCCCGAGGTCGTCGTGCAGCAGGAGGCGACCGATCTGCTGGTGCGGGCGATCACCATCGCGCAGGACCGCAACGACGACGACGAGTGGTTGTTCGGCGGCGGCGTGAAGAGCCAGATGCAGCGGATGGACGCCGGCTTCAAGGAGAAGTCGTTGGGCTACAAGACGTTCACGGCTTTTGTCGAGTCCCGCTCCGACGTCGTCGAGTCGCAGATCGACCCGGACGACGGCCACCTGCGGCTGCGGCTGCGCGGGCGCTGACCCGCACCTGGGGAGTCGGGTTCCCGGCGTCCCGGGCCGGGTACTCGACTCTTACCGGGGCGCCTTGCTGCCGACACCGAGAATCGCGTCGAGCAGACCGGGGAAGCGGGCATCGAGGTCGTCGCGGCGCAGCGTCAGCCGGCGGTTGCGGCCGACCAGTTCGCTGAACACCACTCCGGCCTCGCGCAGCACCTTGGCCTGGTGCGACTTCGTCGACTTCGGGGCGGCGCCGAGCGCGACGCACTCGCCCATGTCCAGCGGCCCGTCGGCCAGTTCGCGGACCAGCGCCAACCGTGGCTCGTCGCTGAGCGCGAAGAGCACCGCGGCCAGATCGATCTGGTCGCGATCGGGGTGCGGCAGCTGTGGTGTCGCAGACATGGTTCGATAATAGTTGAACTGTTAGGTGATCCGTCCCTATGCTGCTGAACATGGTTCGACAAACTTCGAACAGTGCCGTACTGCCGGAACCGGCGCGTGGTCTCGTCCGCGGCCGGCTGTACGGCTTCCGGCTGCTGCTGCTCGCCACCGGACTGCTCATGGTCGGCGCCAGCGCACCGACACCCTTCTATCCCGAGCTGCAGAGCGACCTCGGCCTGTCACCGGTTCTGATCACCTCGGTGTTCGCCGTCTACGCGATCGCCCTGCTGATCGCCCTGCTGGTGCTGGGCTCGATCTCCGACCACATCGGACGGCGCCCGGCGATCGCAGCGGGCTTCGTGCTGCTGGCGGTCAGCCTCGTGATGTTCTGGCACGCAGGCAGTTTCGCCGCCCTGATCGCCGCCCGGACCGTGCAGGGCGTGGCCACCGCGGTGCTGCTGTCGACCCTCTCCGCTGCGGCCGTCGACCTCGAGCCCGAGGAACGTCCTGGTGCGGCGACCACCTGGAACGCGGTGATCCCGTTGATCGGTCTCGCCCTGGGAGCACTGGCGGCCGGGCTGTTGCTCGACCACGTCGCCGACCCGGCCTTGTTCGTGTTCGGTTCTCTCGCAGCGATTTTTGTGATCGTCGCGATCCTGGTGTGGACCATTCCGGAGACCGCGCCGAAGCATTCCGGACTGCTGGCCTCGCTGCGTCCGACCGTCGACCTCACCCCCGCCGTCCGCGGACCGTTCCTGCGCGCCGCGCCGGCGATGGCGGCCGGCTGGGCGACCGGCGGGCTGTTCCTCTCACTCGGCCCGACCATCGTGCTCTCCGAGTTCGGCGCGACATCGCATCTGCGCCAGGCGATCGGAGTGGTGCTGCTCTCCGGTGTCGGGGCACTGGCCGCGTACCTGATCCGCAACCAGTCGTCGCACGCGATCGCCCTGTTCGGGACAGTGGTGCTCGCTGCCGGAACACTGGGCACCATGATCGCGCTGGTGACCGGCTCGCTGCTGGTCTACTACGCGGCGGTGATGCTGGCCGGTGCCGGATTCGGCACGGCGTTCTTCGGCGCGCTGCGCACCGTGCTGCCACACACCCGGCTCGAGGACCGGGCCGGCAACCTGGCCGCGGTCTTCGTGCTCAGCTATCTCTCGTTCGGACTCCCGGCGGTGATCGCCGGATTGGCCATCCCCCAGGTCGGGATCACCTGGGCCACGTACGGTTACGGGCTGGTCGTACTGGTGATGGCCCTGGCCGCCGCCTGGTTGCGGCACCGGAACCGTCCGGTCGGC